>DATBGR010000613.1:0-5062 GCA_036557905.1 Nitrososphaeraceae archaeon
AACTACATATTAATATACCAATCTTCACCTATATACCCAGGAAATGTCAGAAGATGCAGTAGTCAATTGGGAATCCATAATCCATAAGAATGTGAGATCCAAGGACGGTCAAGATGCTGGAAATGTGGATGCCATAGAGGGTGATATAGTGGTAATCACTAGTGAAGGCGATCGCAAAGAGTACAATTTACCAAAATCGCAAGTGGAAGGGTACGACGGCGCAGAAGTCTCTTTGAAAATCACTTTTGGGGAATTAGACAAATATAAAGTATAAACTGAGGATATTCAGGCATCAATGCTTTATTTTTTATTACATTAACAATGGACTCCTTTAGTGATAATCAGCACCATTTTTCTTTTTACCAGGATTGTAGTCACATCTCATTTTAGTCCAGAAAAACAATTTATATATTCATAACTGATGACAGCTTATATAGCAAAAGCTGAACCACCGATGATCTTATTCTGACTGTTCCTTCTTTTGATTTGTTGTTGTCCTCAATCTAGGATTGCTGACTTCGACCTCGTTAATATTTGATATTACTCGTATTCTATTTATTTCGCATTCTTAATTTCGGTTGAAGTGAATAATTGCGAATAAAGGAATTACTTCAGAATCTGCTTGATATCAGTAAATCGATGTCTTATGCTTACTGCACTCGTATTTCCAGCAAAAGCCAGTTGCGCCTGAGTCATTTTTTCTCCTTCTTTTTGGCAAGCGGCATATAATACGGCGGCTGTCAATGCACTAGGATCTTTTCCATACGACATGTAGTTTTTCTTCACCTTGGCTAACATTTCAAGAGCTATTCTATATGTCTTTTCACTTACTTTGGCCTTGCTCGCAATTTTTGACATATAGTTAGTCGAATCTATAATTGGGATATTTTGAATCTTTAGATCTCTTAAAAGCAAACGATAACATTTGCCTGCAAATATCTTATCATCATTTATGGTTACCGATATTTCATTAAGCTTTCTTGGGATGTTTAATTTTCTGCAAGCCGCATATACACAAGCAACAACCATGGATTCTGTAGATCTTCCCTGTATTAATTTCTTGACTAGCGCTCTACGGTAGATATATGCTGCTTTCTCTATGACTACATCAGTTAAAGAAAGCTTGTCTTTAATTCTTGACATAATTTCGAAGGCATATTTTAGATTCCTGGCAGAATTATTGTTATCAAAACTAGAAATTTTATCCCAACGACGTATCCTCTTTATGATTGGCGTTTGAGTCGCATTTATAACTTCACCTTTTGCATCCAAATTTGAGTAAGAAATTTGGGTTGACAAACCCATATCATAAAGTGCAAGAGAAATTGGTTTTCCAGCTCTGACCTTCTTACTTATTTCTGTCATCCCACGATCTGAAAAGGTTCGCCATTCAGGTTCAAGAGATTCCATATTATCATGAATGACCATTCCACAAATGTTGCATATGATTTCACCGGTATTATAATCGAAAATTGCAGAACTACTCTTGCATAGGGAACAGCATGTATCATCATGGTTGGAATGCTCGTAGTAGGAAAGATCAACATTTGGCATATTGCCGTATGAAAGGGCCATATTCTGCCCCCTCCTCTTACCTTTTTCAGAATGATGTTGTAAGTAGTAGCCTGGTTGTGGCAACGATCTTGAATTATCCTTATCGTTTAGATCGATCTCCATCAATCACACTATTGTAGCGACTTTAATAGGCACTACCAATATAGATTATTAGATCTATGGTGATGGCAGGATCATTATTATCATCTATCGAGCTATTCATCGTGGTGTCTATGAATCTTCTGATGCTCATCGAGTAGTTGACTTGAACAGACAACTGGCATCTTTGGAAAGAACAGATTCACCATCTGACTTGGATGAACCAAAGATTTTACTGTGAAAAAGTCAGTTTACTGAATGGATTGGTATAGAACTATAACTATCCTTCTATACTTCGAAAATTTTCAAATTTAATCGTTCAGAAGCTTAGTGCTTGACCATCGTTGTTCAGCCTCATCCAAAACTTGTTACCTGCATCGAAATCAAGTTGAGTTGTGGCTCTTCCCCAGCGTTAGGATCACCTCCTTCGATAGAGTCTCTGGCTGATTTTGAAAGCCCTCTAAGTGTCTTATCAGTAAGAGTTTCCAGCAGAATTAACTAAAAATTTACTTGGTAGGCTTATTACCGCCTTAAATCGTACGTTTCCATCGGTTCCATATTGTATGCAATATTAATTTCTTCTAATGGAAATATCTCAGTGATTACTTTGACCTTACCTTTTGCAACATAATCTAATGCTTCATACAGATGCTCCCTATTATTTTGTGTAGAGCCTATGATGTGGACGCTTGTATAGTATCTCTGGGGAGACTGTTAGCAACTCCGTTGGTGAGACTCCCATTAAAATTACACGTCCATCTTGCCTGATACCTCTAATTGTATCTGCTGTTGCCTTATAGGAATAACTTGTAGCTAGTATCACGTCTGCTCCTCCTACTCCCACACTACTTTCATCTGAGCTATTATCACTATGTTCACCTTTCTTTTTTAGCAATTCTTCTCCATCTGAAACAACACTATCTGCCCCAAGATTGTACGCTAATTGTTGTTTTATCTTTTGAATGTGTAACGGCGATCGTATCAAATCCAGCAGCTTTGGAGTATTGAATTCCAAGATGGCCTAGTGCGCCTATTCCAACTACAGCAATTAGCTCATGCGGTTTTGGATTGGCGGCTCTCAATCCACTATATCCAGTGTAATCTGCACAAAATATAAGTGCAGCTTGATCATATGATAATCCTTCTGGTATTAGCTGGGTGGCATCAGCATATGCAACCATGTATTCAGCATGATCGCCCTGAATATTGATACCAGTTGCTATGTGATTAGAACAAAAGAATGATTTGCCCCGTTGCACCATTCACATCTGCAGCATGTCGCTTGCATCCAGGGGACTCCTACTACGTCACCAACTTTTCGTGTAGTTACGTCTTCTCCTAAAGCTGCAAATTCTCCTGCGAGTTCATGACCTATTGTAAAAGGGAACTTCACTCCTAAGGCATCCTTGGCAGCATGTACATCTGTATAGCATATTTCACTAGCATTAATTTTTATAAGCACCTGATTAGCTCTAGGTTTTGGAGTGGAAACTTTTCTGACCTCCCACTTTCCATTTACTGATGGAACGACTGCAGCCAACATTTCAGATGAGGACAACTATTATGACTATTATCCAACATAAATATCGATTCTATTTTTTGCGCGTTTTACCCTGCATCCTATTATGGATGTTTTACAATGTTGCACGAATTTTACTTGAGAGCATTTGTAGATATTTCTTCCTTACTTTTTAGTATACATTGCAGTGATACTTCATACATTAAGCAAATTAACAAGGATGGGCTAGAATGAAAACAGCAGTAGATCTATAGAAAAATAGAAAATTAAAGAAAAGAGCATAATAAGCATAATATCATTATATTCGCTGCATGATAATGATTATCCAGCGAATGCAGCTAAACAAGACAAATAAATGGCTTCACTCAATTCTATAGTATCTATACGATCTATATGCATCTGGCTAAAATACCAGATTAAGCCAACTATTTTTGACATAAAATGCACAAAATACTTCTTTCTATCAATGTTATCATTGTATCGTTCTATGATAGATGAGATCAAAATGTCATTTAGCAAATTTCTGTTATACATTAGGAGTGCTAGAGAATCTGACTATTGAAAAATTGGAATTTACAGGCAATAATTTCAATATTAATAATAACATTCTATTAATGAAAATGAGAAGCAACAACAATTACAACAACAACAACAACAACAACAAGAAAAGATAGATGTAGTAGAGGGGATATAGATATGAAAAAGCACTCTCTAATGCAAAACAAATTTGAAGTTCCAGGTACACTTATCGTAGTTGAAGGTATTGATGGTTCTGGCAAGTCTACTCAGATTCGATTACTTGAAAAATGGCTAAGGTTCGAAGGCATGCCTGTGTTTTTAACTGAATGGAATTCATCTGATATGGTCAAAGAGATCACCTCGAAGGGGAAAAAGAAGGGTAAACTCACACCAACAACTTTTAGTTTATTACATGCAACTGATTTTGCTGATAGGTATGAACGAAATATTCTTCCCTTACTTCGTGCAGGTTATATTGTATTAGCAGATAGATATGTGTATACTGCATATGCGAGAGATATTGTAAGGGGATGTAGTCCAAAGTGGATACAACAAGTTTATGACTATGCAAGAAAGCCTGACTTGACCTTCTATTTTAGAGTACCTATAGATGTTGCAATTGAAAGAATATTGGCAGGTAGACCTAAACTAAAATATTATGAAGCAGGTATGGATATGAATTTGAGTAATGATCCATATGAAAGTTATAGGATTTTCCAAAGTAGAGTTATAAATCAATATGAATCCATGATTGAGAGCGAAGGATTTATTATAATAGATGGTACTTCAGGAATAGAAGAACAACAACAGATTGTACGAGATCACTTCAAATCCACAATCCGCCGAAATCATCCTCAACTCAAAGAACTAAGAAAACTCAAAGAACTAAGAAGAAGGAATAATATGGAGATAAGTGCTTGAATTGAGTAGACAAACTAAGAGAATACAGAAACAAAATTTGTCCCGAAATAGAAATACAAGACATAATACAAGGCGTATTACTGCTCGTACTACTTCTACTACTATTCTAAAATCCATAAGCTCTAAACAATTGGCCTACTATGGAGAGGGAATTTCATATTTAGAGGATAAAGAGATGAAAGGTCGTCTGATTGTTATAGAAGGACCTGACTCTTCAGGACGAAGTACTCAGATCACAATGATTACATCTAAATTGGAAGCTGATGGCCATGCAGTATTAAATACCGGTCTGAGGCGATCAGAGCTCATAGGAGCAGGAATACTTGAAGCAAAAAGAAACTTTGTTCTGGGAAAAAGAACATTAAGTTTATTTTATGCAGCAGATGTTGCAGATCAGCTTGAAAATAAGATTATACCAGCTCTGCGCTCAGGTTATATAGTGCTTGCAGA
>DATBGR010000614.1:0-6696 GCA_036557905.1 Nitrososphaeraceae archaeon
AGCAACAGCCATAGATCCTATCTCTGGAGCTATATACATTGTATATCTTCAAACAATTGATAACCAGACTAACCTATACCTAAAAAAGTCCATGGATAAAGGAAAGACATTCACCAAACCCGTACTAGTAAATGACAAAAAGGGAGATGCTTCTGTTCATGATTTCTTTTCTCCTGATATTAAGATAGTGCATGATGGAAAGATCAATGTTTTATGGACGAAGACTGACTTTTCACCTCGATCAAAAGCAGCAGGCTTTGGAGTGTTTGGGCTATCATCTTTACGATTTGCTAGTTCTGTAGATGGAGGAAAAACTTTTACAAGAGCTGTAAATGTTACAGATAACAATAGTCCTGGGGCTTCCCAAATATTTGGTAGTTTTACGGTGTCCCCAAATGGGACAATATATGTGGGATGGATATCTCAAGATAGTGAAGCCTCTCCCAGTGGTTCTGAGGTCAAGATAAGCAAATCCACAGACGATGGAAGGACATTTGGACCTAGTATCAAAGTAGACCGTCCTGCCAATCAATGTGATAATATCAATCTTGTTTCAGACTCCAATAACTTGCCGTATATAACATGGAGAAAAATATTTAACGCGCCTAAAGGAGTTGATCCAGACTCTCTTGTTACAGTACGAGATATTGTACTATCAAAATCTAATACTGCTGGACACAGCTTTACTCCGCCACTAAAAGTTCATAATGATAACTTTGTAACTGGCCAGTGTATAACTACCGGCGCTCCTATGGCATTTGACAATAAGGGTAGACTTCATATCGAATGGTATACCGGCAAAGAGCACTCACCTGGTATTTACTATGCAGTTTCAACTGACAACGGAACGACTTTTAGTCCGCCAATTGCAATAATTAATGGCTCCTCTGTTCCTCCATTAAAATCCTCATTAACTGTAGATAAGTCTGGTAATACATGGATTGCATGGGAAGACACATCTGGGAATAGTAAGCAACAATTTTTGAAAGTCCCACAATCCCAATTACACAATCAGGCTGCAAATTCTGTATTTGAAGACCATCAAAACCAGAAGCAAAATCAAAATCAACACCATAGACAAGGAATAGCTATGAGTTCAGTACATGATCTGCAAAATGCGGAAAATAGAATGATTCCATCCAAGGTTCGGTTGAGTTTAGTGACACCATTAGGAGAACTAGTCCAGTCCCAAAATATGACAATACCTGCTGGAAACATACAATCATTAGCTATAGCCTCAGCACCAGAAGGGGACTTGGTATCCATAGTATGGACAAGTGATAATTCGATATATTTCTTGCCAATTCACATCTAACTTAATATTTTCAATTTGCTGTAATCTGCTGCAAATAATTTATTACCCCATCGACAAATAGACTGTCAGATGCAGCAAGCCCTACTCGATAAATTGTCAGTAAAAAATGCTGAATTCATATTCAAAATATCAAAAATATAGATCCTTATTAATAAGGTTGATTTGACAAACTGAGAATTTTTATACGTAGATGAACATAATATTGTTAGCTTGTCTGAATCTCAACGAATCAGAAATTGACGTCCTCTTTTTAATATGTAATTTTATTTTAATTCTATTTCTTCTATTTCTATCTTATTTAATTATCATTATTCCGAACCACATACTATGATATGCTTTTTATCCATTGTCATAAGATCATATTAGTTCTAGAATAATAAAAACAACCAGACAGACATTTACCACACAATCAAAATGAATTTAATTAATTGTTGTACTTGCTAACATAGGTGACATTATAGCTTACCGACATGGGTTACACTTCTGTCAGGAAGTGTAACCATATAGAAATCAGAACAAAGTTTAATCTAATACATGAAAAAGAATGGATTGGTGATACATGGGCAATATTTGTACGCGATACGGTATATCCAGAAAAACATACTACAAGTGGAACAATAGATACAAAGTGAAAGGGATGGAAGGTTTATCGAATCTCTCTGCAAGATCTCATACTATCAAGTACAAGAAGAAGATAACACCAGAGCTAGAAGAGACAATCCTTGATCTACGATTAACCAAAAGATTTGGATGAAATAGGATCAAGTTTGGATTAAGAAAGGTTGTTGGAATCTCATTAAGCACTCGAACTATATACAAGAGACTGAAAAGACATTACCTTAATATCCTCAGGTGTAAGGCCAAAGCAAGAACTTGCAAATGGTTTGTAATGAAGCATCCAAACGACATGCTGCAGATGGACATCATAGGGCCATTTTATCTCAGTAATTCTAGTCAAAGGAATTACATCATTAGCTCCTTAGACGATTGTTCTAGGAAGGTAGCAAGTGAACTGAAAGAAAGAGGTCAGTTGATGCTCTTAATGTATTAGAGAACTGGATTATCATTAATGGTAAGCCCAAGAAGATAATGCATGACAATGGAAAGTAGTTTACATCCAGAATATTCAGACATTTCCTTATACATAATCATATCAGGATAAATGAATACCAAATTGCTATCCACAGCTGCAAGGAAAGATAGAAGCTTACAACAAGAGTGTAAGGAATGAATTTCTGGCATTAGAAGATATACTAGACATAGATGATGGTAAAGAGAGGTATGATATGTTTGTTAAAGCATACAATGAAGCAAGAGAACATGGACGGATCAATGGCCTCACTCCATCAGAGATGTTTCTACAAAGGTTAATTATATCGACAATTCATACCAAGAATAAGCAGCAGTGTGTAACTCCATGTAGGTAATTAATGATGTAACCTATCTATAAGTACAACAATTAATTAATTAATTCATCAAATTTGGTCATGGGATCGAATGAATATGAACTAAGATATCCAAGTGCCTTTGCCTTTAAATAAAAAAAGTTATAATTTAGAAATTAGCAAAATTCCATAAAAGTATTAATTGCTCCACCATAGAGATTAATAAATAACGATAACCCACGATCATGTAAAAATGAAACGAGCAAAGGATTCAAATCGGCTTAAAATTTACCAAAACCGCCCACACTTTTGTCGATGGTACCACCACCATGTAATAGCCATGACTTATGATGTGAATGTATCCTTTGCCCGAGGATCCTATCAATCTTCATCACAATCAATATAAGAGAATTTTGGTTTAATCGACGAACGTACCATGTATTGTGATGAAGATATGATTAGTTGATTGCACGAGTTCAATATACTAGATTCCCACATATGAGGCCAATTATCAAAATTTGGAGCGATGTATTTATATCAAAAGGTAACATAATTCATTAATGAGTATGCATTCAAGTTACATATAGTTCAAATAACTAGTCAATATATCACCAAATAGGATTATAGATTATTTATCATTTCAACATAATTATCTATAGATTCATCCAAAAATATTTGTTTGTATCTGCACAATATCTTCTTAATCTCTTTGCTATCAGTTAAAGTGTACAGTTGACAACGTTGTCCAGTTTCAATAGAAATAATTTCACTATCTTTCAATCTGTTAAGATACCAGGATGTGGTGGATTGTGCCTTACCACTGGATTTGACTATATCGCTAAATGTACACATATCATGAGTTAAAATATAAAGCACAATCTGTAGTATCATCTTATTCTTCAGAAAGCTTATGATCCTTGTATCTTTATCCGGAATTTGTGTAATATAATACCTGGTCATACTATTTCTTGTTCTATGTATTCTGACTTTACCCTTCTTCTCTAATAATGAAAGATGGTATGACAGGACACCATTGTGAGAGCCAGATAATCTCAGGAGCTCTCTATATCGAATACCTGGATTTCTGGTAATGTGATTTAAAAGTAAAGCACTCGTAATTCTTGTAGATTCTCGTGAAATATGCTCTGCAATTGTGGCATCTTTTATTGTAGCGGGATCGTTGGTTGTACTTGATCCTGAATTCATAACTTCTTATTACTCATTTTAAAGATTCCAATTCCAAATAATGTTAGCATTACAAATAGTATTACATGAGGTAATTCGATTCTGACAACTGGTATAATTATATCCTCAATATTAGTTGTTGCAAATATTAGGTATATACATTCAATTGCTACAAGTGATAGAAATCCTGATGCCATACAGAATAATCTGCATGAGGGGTTTCTTTTGTAAGCGATAAGAGATACTGTACCAAGAAAAATTGAGATAATCAAGCTAGCCAAATGTAGTAGAATATGATATATCATGTCGACATGATACATATGAGGTAAAATGACTGGCACTAGCAAAATTCCTATGACGATAACAGATATTAATGCAAGTAATTTGGGTTTACTATCTGCAATACTATTCTTAGGATTTCTGCTTGATTGCATATTTCTGATAGTTACTTATTTTGGACTTATTAAGTAATGTGGTACAAGCATCGAATGCAAGAACATCATTTTTAAAATAAAAGTAGTGTAATAATAGAGGGTCTGAGTGTAATACTGTGAATTCATAATAAATTCATTCTGGTTTTATAATAGTTTTTGTGTTTCAATTCTATGATGGTACCTTGGATATTTGAGATTTGATAGTGTGATAAAGACTATGACTGATGTTGTCTTGACGAATAATCATTTTTTAGATTCGTCGAAAAGTTTCAGAAGTTGGTCATGACTTTGGTACCAATTCTCAAGATTTGCAATGTCAGGATAAGCATCTATTTCTGCCATTATTCTGGCAGTTTGAGCCAATACCGAATGCCTAATCCTATATTTTGCTTCAGTAAGAGTCATATCTTCTCTTTCCAGTCCATGTTGATCTGCTGCCTGTAAGTATGAAGATATCGTTGAAAATAAAACATACTGTGCAGCAGCAATCCATTGGTCTGGCATCTCTGGAAATTGCTTTATTATTTTATTATTTACTATATCGGCCTGTAATTTTGCATTACGAATTAGAGTCAGTCTGGCATGTAGATTCTTGGTCGTAAAGTTTCTATCACCTTCTATAAAAAAATAAGAGAGTGGAATAGGTGCAGGCCAAACGTTGAATACCGACCCCAGGTTTTTGTTGCCCTCATTTCGCTAATGTCTTATTTCCAATTTCTGCCAACTTTGCCTGCATGTCTACATTCGATTGATATGGCTCAGGAAATGCGACGTGTACTCTAGATTCTGGACAACCGAAGCCACCTGCCAATCCTTTTCTTTCAACTCCATCTGAAATCTTGACTGTAGAGTTGTCTGCAGATTTAGACTCTCCTCCAACTGCACATGTCCATTTTATTTTTACTGGAGTATTGTTTATTGTGCCATTTAATGTATATGAATAAGTTGTCTGAACTGTTGGATAGAAGGGAGCATTATAGTGTCCCGGGTCTCTAAATGCTGGTTCAAAATCAAAAGTTTGATTCTTATTGCCTGCCGACACAATTACTTTGAGTGTATTTTCTAAGCCAGTGACTGGTTTTGTACCGTTAGCTTGGGAGTTAATTGGATCCTTGGGATCTGGTGTATAAGCAAAAAAGTCTACTCCAGATTTGTCGTCGACAAATACTGGTTCGTTCTGTGAGCCCACTACCAACAAGTAATCCTTTCCGCCAATATTAAAAAGGCCTCTCTGATGAGCCAATGTGGATTGTGCATTAATTGAAAATAGAATTAATGCAGCTACAGTACATCCAGAAATGTACAATATCATATTTTTATGGAATTTCATTTGAAATGTAGTTTGCAAGTATAGATTTAAAGGTTATAGAGTATTCGACGAATGTACCATTACCAGATTACAGATCAGTATGTTAATCTCATCAAATATGAAAGGTATATCTAAAGGGGCAAAATTGAAAAAGACTATTTGAAATAGTAGTTATAATTATTATCAAGAAAATCTGACTAATTACCATATAACGTAACATTGATTCAGTATTACAAAACCAATCTAATCAAAAAGCAGATGAATGCATTGCCAAACGATTTTGGTGAAGTCATTTTAGATTGACATTCGAATAGAGTTGTGAGTGAGTGAATTTGTTAGCTATTAATTGCCTCCTTCAAATCTATCTATTGCTACTTTAAGATCTTGTTTGCTTCTTTGATATGTATACCAACTTATTATGCCGAGGATAAGAGATAAAACTATTGCAAGTATTGCGAATGAATCGAATTTCGGCAGTGGTTCTTGATTTTGTAAATTATTTAAATTATTATTGGTTCCCATACTACTACCCATTTTCATATTCGTGTTGGAAGATGGAGAGGATGTAGATGCAGAGGGCGCGTTAGCGACTTTGGACGTAAAGTCATAATTCAAATCATAATCTGCTTGTCTCTGAGCAGCAAATGCAATATTCCATTCTCCTTGCTGGCCGATATATCCGCCAGTAACGGCAAATACATTTGGTTGAATTTTATTCAAATTGGCAGTAATGGGGCCTATGTCTGCTTTATCATTCTTGAAAACCATTTCTGCTGCTGTTACCTTCGTATATTGTTTGTCACTAGGATCTGTAAATGTTATCTTGAAGGTATTAAATCCCGAGTGAAATGGATTTATTTCTATCTTTGCATTCACATTGGTAAGCTTTACCTCCTTTACAAGAGTACTGTTTTTCGTTTGCCTTTGCATTTGCATTTGATTTCCAGACATAGCCATTTGAGATGAAGATGATGGAGTGTGCGACATATTTGACATACCAGGCATGGAAGCCATACTCATTGAATTAGGCGATGTAATACTAAGAAGAGAGGCTGCTAACAAAAGGAA
>DATBGR010000615.1:0-15021 GCA_036557905.1 Nitrososphaeraceae archaeon
ACTGCAACTTACAGCATAGATTATCTGTCTAAGATCACAAAGGCAATAAGTACTGCAGGAGGATCGATTGCTGCCGAATTCTCAAGTAAAATGCCCATTAGACTGGAATTCAGGGTTCTGAACCTTGGTAGGATTCATTTCTATCTCGCCCCTAGAGTCCAAGATTAGATTAGGTTGTACGCTTATCCGCATGAATCCTATATTGTCAAGTATTCCAATGAATTAAATTTACTGGTCGCCTAACTTGAAGGAATCCACAGAATTTGATAAATAGCTGTAATACATTTGTTCAATTTTTTATTACAAATAGATTTATGGGAAGCAATTCGGGGATTCGAGATGCTTTTTTTCATCCCGAATTTTATATGATCGACTAATGAAAAAATTCCCTGATCTTTTTCTTAGATCAAACGTAGATAATCTCGCAGAGGCAGATATTGTTCTTTTGAGCGTAGCTGATGAATCAAAATCTAATTCTAAGCGAAAAGGTGCGAGTAGAGGTCCACATTGTATTCGTACTGCATCCAACGAGTCAGAATTTTTCATGAGAGAGGGGAAAATAATTCCGACAATGCCCATGAGCGGCAATCTAAACAATAAGAGGATCTATGATTTTGGCTATCTGAGTAGAGACGAATTGTATTCCTCAATTCACGAAGTTGTTAGTCTTGGCAAGATACCTATAATCACTGGCGGAGACCATTCTCTCAGCACTATTGCTCTACGAGCAGTAGGCAATATTTTAGGGAAAGTGAGCCTATTTTACTTTGATGCACATCCCGACTTCGTATCCACTACATCCGATTATTACGGTTCAGTACTGTACGATTCGTCTAAATATCTAAATTTTGAAAAGAGTATCCTTATAGGGACAAGAGCCGCTGAGGAACAAGAACTAGAAAACATAAGAAGAGCACATTTACAAATAATTACCCCTCTAGATATCGCAGAATTTGGAATTTCAGAAATTGCCAATAAAATATTCTCCATTTCTGCTGACAAGAAATACATGTCCATAGATTTGGATTGTGTTGATCCCGCTTTTGCTCCTGGTGTGTCCGTTCCAAGCCCGGGAGGTCTGTCAGCCATCGAACTTATTTATTTGGTAAAGAAAGTTGCATCAAGTGGAATCATCGGTATGGATGTTTGTGAACTATGTCCTCAATTTGATAATAATCAGATGACTTCTAATCTTGCTGCAAGATTGGTGTCTGAAACTATTGCGTCAATAACTATCTAATTCTCTTATCGTGTCAGTCTGTCTATTGTAGTCTATGCTTTTCTCGTTCTTCGGACCTGTAAGAGACCATATTTTGATCGTCAGTGTGACCAGTAGTGATTGTCTTGGCCTTATTTATACTGGCTTCAGGTCCACCTGCTTGGTTTGCCCTATCAGCACGCGTACCACTGGACGGCTGAGACTGCTGGCCGCTTGATGTCTTTTGTACTTCTGGAGGAGGTGCTAGCTGTTTGGCAGCTGGTTCTGTGGCGGAAATTGAAGGTGATGTCTTTTGTACTGGGAATGGTTTGGCAGGTATCGTAGGTTTGGGAACAATTGGCGGTGCTTTAGCTATCGATCTGCCATGTCTGTATAGATGGAACATTCCAGCAAACACCAACATCATTACTCCGACTATGAATAGCGAGAAATTCTTCATACCGCTCACTACTGCATAATATGCCGCGATATTGAGATAGATTTGGAACCCTAACAATGCTATGAAGAGAATGTAGATCCATTTCAAAGGCAGATTTATTGAAGTTTTTGTGCTAGTCTTCTTTGGCTTGAGCTTTGCATTCGCTTCTGCGTTTTTCGCCAATTTTATCATCATGTAGCTGAAGCCAAATGAGAGTGGGATCAGCAGTAGCATGACTAGATAGAAGAATATGGGATCGATCACAAGCCTCTCCAAGAGAGCTTTCTTGATATCGGGGTCAATGTAGAAACCCCAATAGGTTGTAACTATAATTTGAGCAAGACTTGTAATCCCTAACGCAGTAATAAGCGGTCTATCTTTCCAGGAGAATTTCTTGTATCGGTCCACGAAAGGTACCACTAAAAGAGCGAAAATGAACAATCCAGGCCACGCGACTCCAGTCACGAACTTGTCGTACATGGTTCTCAAGAAAGCATAGAGCCCAGTGAGATACCACTCTGGGACTGTGATACCAGGCGGAATATTGGGATCAAACTTGGTACCCATATCCACCGGGAATACGCCCCCAGTTATCATTATAGCACCGCTGATAGCCATCACCATCGGCACGTCAAAGACCATGAACCGTGGAAAATGGACTACCATTAATCCTAACAAGAATATTGGCAGGAAAAATACGTGGAATGCGTAAAAGCGTAGTACAAAGTCATGGAAACCACCTCCGAAGAATGCTTCCCTCATCTGTGGACCTAGAACAGGAATGGAATTTGTTAGCGAAGCAGCTATGGAGATGGCCAATTCCGCACGTTCGCTGAAGATGATATCATAACCCGTGAAAGCTTCTAGTATGGTAAGAACCCCTATTATAATTCCAGTAACCCAAAGAATCTCATTACGTATCTTGTACCTACCGCTAAAGTACTGGTAGTACATATGCAAAAGCGCCACCATCACCATCGCGTTAGATGCGTGATAATGAATATTTCGAATGTGAAATCCATATGGAATCGTATCATTTATGTTCTTGACACTATCCCAAGCTCGATCAAGTATTGGTTCATACCACAGCATCAAGAATGCCCCTGTAATTCCCAAAATTATGAATATGACAAAAGTGAGCATACCCAAGAAACCTAGGGGGCTCACGAATCTAGAAGGGAAAGTAAATTTCATTCCCATGAATATAGTACGATCTACGCCCGCGTAGACCCATCTGAAGAATCGAACTAGACTATTTTCACTCTTTAAGGAAACGACCAAATCCTACCACCCCATTACCATCTGGACTCCAGTTAGGAGGTTTTATCCAAATATTCCCAGAGTTATCTACTTCGAGATCTAACCTTGCCAGAACATTTGATGGAGGCGACTGTAGTGACGCTGGTCCAGCGAATGCCTTTCCAGTAAGAGGATCGTACATGCTTCCATGACATGGACATTCTCCTCTTTTTCGACCTGGATCTGGCCAATATTTCCATAAGCACCAAAGATGAAGACAAACTGCGCTATATGCCCTAAACGCAGTTGCTGTATTCTGATTCCCTCCCAATTCCACTGGCAATCTAATGAACTGCCAAGTCCTGAATGCCTCTTTATTTAGAGTTGGATCGTTTGTTTTCGGATAGATTACGACCTCAGAGTGGTTTGTTGGAAATGTCTTGACGTTGGCTTGAGAACCGTCAGGTAATTCAACTTTAGCTTTGGCAGAGACTTTTCCGGCCGGGTTAGGCAAAAATTTGCCCCAATCGACGAAGGGTATAAAAGTCATTACAGTACCTGCTGCGGCTAGGAGTTTCAGAAAATCACGCCTTGAAACCTTGCCTCCAGAACTAGGAGGGGTTTGCTGCGTCATAAGAAAAACTAATTAAAACATATCTATAAACCTTTGGCCGTGTAATTATATTGTAGATTATCAGTGTCAATTCTGTGATCTTACTTATCTCCAGTAGCTGCAGGTATTTTTCAATAATGAATCTATGACAAGTACAAAGCCAGCGATCTTAAATCTAAGGCTGTCCTTCAATCTGGGATTTGATTGATATCCTCGGATCTGAACATAGAGCGTTGGCGAGTGAAGACTATTATTCCAGATCTAAACAACGCTGTCTAGTTAAGCCGTTTGAGTACTAGCTTTTTCTCGAAGCAGACGTGGTGTATTTCTGCGAACTATTGGGATTATCCTTTTCATTATTATTTTGTGAAAGTTATTTGTATTCACGTCAAATGTAAATATCAGAACGAATGATAATCTATTGGATCTATCAGTCAACGGAATAGTTACACGCAGTAACTTATCGTAGTGAGAGCTAGTATAATCGATTTTACCTAAAATTCCCTGCCATCTAATCCTAGTATATTGTCTAGTCGCTGCTGTTATGGCATATTGTATTGTCTCCTCGGTGTTTAACAAAGGAACAAGTCCTTTGCGTTCAGCAGTGGCTAATAGTGTGCCATGTTCGTTGGCAATTCCTATGAACCTTATAGCATGATCCAAGGATAATATTTTATTGCAAAATTCTAAAAAGTATCTTTCCATATGTAGCTGATTTATTTAGCTTACATTCCGTATTCAAAAACTTTACTTTTCATAGTACAGAACAGCTCTTGTTTCTTAGATTGCTTATTGTGTACCCTAATTTTGCTCTTCACAAACTCATTTGAAGCAGCGGCCCTGGTTTCTCCGAATGGATAAGATAGGCTAACTCAGATATCGCAAATTCATGACCTGAAAGACAGTAAATTAAAAGATGTAGTTCAATCATCCAAGTCCATAGATTATTGCATCGCTAAGCACTTTCAAGTTCAATTCTCCACTGGTAATTTGTAAAGGCTACTCCACTCGCCCCAGGAACCGAGGTATACTTTCACTTTTTTATATCCCAATAACCGTAAGGCCAGAAAGGTATTTGCAGCTCTATACCCCCCTTGACAATAAGCTATTATTTCATTGTTCTTTGGAATGTCTGAATATACCCTCTCCAAATCAGCGAAAGGCTTGAAAATCCCTCTAGTCAGATTCTCGTTCCAATCAAGATGAATTGCATTCGGGATGTGACCTTTCCTCCCACCTCGCACTACAATTCCATCGAACTCTGCCTTTGACCTAGTATCAATAATACTAACCTTTCCGGTTTTCCCAGCTTTCATACCTGACACAATTTCATTGGAAGTAGCTAGTACTCTAGGATTTACTTTTCCAAGAAATTTAGAATACTCGAACTTATTCGTTGGTTTCTCAATTCTGTATCCGATTTCTTTCCATTTACTGAAACCTCCATCAAGTATAGCGACATTCGAATATGAAAAATAAAGCAATAGCCAGAGCCCTCTTGCGGCGCTAGGTCCGGAGGTGTCGTCGTAGAAGATGACCCTATCCTTACCCCATACACCAATATTTGTAAGCAGTTGCCTAGATTGTCTGTTGAATTGTTTTATACCGGTTCGTGATGTGTCCAACCAATGAAATTGCATAAAATCTAAATTTATCGAACCAGGTATATGGCCATCAAGGTAGTCCTTGAATGGTCTAGTATCGACAATCAAAATACGCTTCTGCTTCTTGATAGGGTCTTGTGATATTATTGAATTCAAATTTGCAATAGATATCAGGTATTCCATGGATCGTTTTTGTTCTCTTTTCATTTATTAGTACTATCTAAAAGTTGCCCTATTTTTGGCAGCGTGTTACGAAATTTTTCAGGTTTCGATCTTGATGTCGTTCAGAATTAAGACCTCAATTGATTGTGTTTTAAATGCTTTGGCTCATCGACAGTCTCAACAGTGAATTCATACCAAGTTCCCTTTGCTCTAACTGCATCAGTCAACATATGATTCATTTTATTAACATCTTCCCTCACCTTAGCCTCGGTGTACTTGTTCGTTCTGGTGACCACATAGTGAAAGCTGCCATTGTCGTATCGATGTATCTCACAGAACTTCATGCTGTCCAGCCTTGATATCATTTCAACACGAGATTAGGACCAAGGTCAATGTTTTTTTTCGATCTTGTCAATACTATATTCAGTCCTATATCTGGTGGTTTTTAAGGAAAGTGGTTTCATATTATTACTAGCTCAAAAACCTATGTAGAGCACTAGCATAACTTTCGGCAAGCTAAAATTGCATAGAATTGTTATAATTAGGTTACCAACTCCTAAAATTTATATGTGAAAACTTGCATGCATTATACGTAGAGTAAGCTCTATGGAAAATCATGCCGCTGGTATAAGTATTATTGCTTTTATCGTGGCCGTTGGTGTAAGTATCGGTTACTATCAGTTCATTTATCTTCCACAAGCTAATGCGAAGCCTATTTTGCCAGCGGAGGTTCTAAACCCCCCTCAAACTACCAAGATCGCAATTTCTCCCGGTTCGTCTCAGCCATCACAGACTAAAAACTTTGTTCCTAAAGAAGGAGATGCGGTCTTAGGTTCTACTAATAAAGTCATTTGGACCAACGATGACACTGTACCACATTCGGTGACTTCAGACAATGGGTACAAGGATTTGATTAACGGCCAATTCAATTCTATCTCAACAATAGGCCTAGTGTTGCCACAAAAAACATATCAGTTCACATTTACTAAAGATGGCGCGTACCCATATCACTGTGAACCTCACCCTTGGATGACAGGCAAGATTGTAGTTGCAAAAGGAAAGTTCTAGAATTAAATCCAGTCGAAAACAGAGATCAAATCAAAACAATTCAATTCAAATACTGCAAATTAGTTCAGAATCTTCAAATATGCTATACTCGAGGCTATCTCTTTATGCTCCTGAATTAACGATGCACGGAACTTCACGCTTGAAGGAGAGTCTTTAGGAACATGACTTGTTCTTGCCAGAAATTCTATTACATTTGTATCACCAATATCGCTCTTTAACATTGAAAGTCTAGGATAAGGATGGTTAATTCGCTTCTTGTTTATAGTTTCAATGCTTACCACATCGCTAGAGTTTTCAATTAGCGAGTTGACAACTATAGAATCAAATCTGCCATTATAAGATACTACAATCCTCCCTTGAATTTCTTCCCCACTTGCCATTTCTGTGCTATCGAGAGTGATTATTATATCAGAAGACATCCAGATGACGATTAATCTGCACATTGTTGGATATAAAAGCCATTTGCATAGTAAGAAATTGTAAGCGGTCATTCATTAGATCAATTTGGTAAGAACTATCGACTAGTTTACTTTCAGTAAGTTTGATGGATAACATATTAAATCGGGGCACATTATTGTCAATCTGTAGCGTCGGTGTCGAAAATCTACATTCCTATGAAGACGATCCAATTCAAGGACTACATAATAAGGTATCTAGATTATGCAGATCAACATGACTTGTCAGATGGGAAGGACCCACTTGTCCTACTACATGGGCTTGGAGCTTCAGCGGATAGATGGTTAAGAGTGGTACCGGCTCTTTCAAAGTCTTACAGACTACTTATCCCCGATATAATCGGAGCCGGATATAGTGACAAGCCAACTGTAGAATACACAATAGAATTCTTTGTGGAATTTCTTCAGGATTTTTTAGAACAGATCGGTATCAAAAGGATGAATTTGATCGGTTCCTCATTTGGTGGATATCTTGCAGCCGAATTTGCAATCAGATTTACGGCTAGAGTTAACAAGCTCATTCTTGCAGCTCCAGCAGGAATTATGCGATCCTCTACTAGGGTACTCGATCAATATATCATGGCAGCACTATACCCAACTCACGATAATGCTTTACGGGCTTTCAAAGAAATGGCATTTGATCCAAAAGTAGTTTCAGAAGACACTGTTAAAGATTTTGTGAATCGAATGAGGCTGCCAAATTCCAAATATGCGTTTATGTCAACGTTACTTGGAATTAGAGATTCTCCTAGATTGTTACCAAGACTTGGTCGAATTACTTCACCTACACTTATCATTTGGGGATTAGATGATAAAATGATTCCATCTAACTATGCACGAGAGCTCGAGTCGATCCCTGATTCTAAGCTAATACTTATGGATGGCTGCGGTCATACTCCTTACGTTGAAAAACCAAACGAATTTAGCGATATTGTCTTGAAATTCCTTTCGTAGAATACGGAAGTTGCGTAATGTTAAATACAGTGACAGATTAACTTCTATCTAGATGGAAGATACCAATGACCCAGTTTCCACATTTAAGAAGGCGGTTGATAAGGGCAGTGAGGCACAAAAAGAAATTATGAAACAATTCTCCTCGATTCAACAGAATGCGATGCAGAATTTTTTCTCAAATCTCCAAGGTTTGATATATTATAACGCTATGTTCAAAACAACGGTTCAAAGTGGTGGCAGAATTTCCATCCCAGAAGCCGAGAGAGAAGCATTAGACATTGATGATGGCGACCTGGTGCAAGTCATAATAATACCAATTGAACGTAAAAGAACTAAAGATAGTTTACGTAAGTGAATCTGATGTATAGAGTTCTAGGCATCTGTTGTATGGGCACTTCGGATAGATTTTATAAATTTCGAAATTTAGAGGTATAAGTACACTTAAAACTATCTTTGTCTGTAATTAACCGTGTCAATTCTTTCGGTCCCTCCTAATACAGGCTTACTGCTTTCTGTATCTGCGTTAAGGCGCAGTTTAGGATCGAGCTCTAAACCACTGACCAACTTTTGGAAGAACATTATTCTGAGAATAGCTACTTGCAATTAGCCCTACGTGTCCGGTATGAAATCTCATAAGTCTCTTATCCGTACTCGAAACAGAATCATTTAGCGCTGCACTACACTCAGGCGAAACTAGATGATCTTCCTCGGCGACAATGTTCAAGAATGGAATGGTTATCTTTGACAAATCAATAACGTGTTCACCTAGCTTCATTTCATTTTTATAAAGTAAATTTTGCTTGTAAATATCTGTTATCCACTGGCGGAAAGTTTCACCCGCAATATCAGGAGTATCGTACAACCACTTCTCCACTCGTAAGAAGTTTTGTACGAAGTTGTCATTATCTATATTCTCAACAAGGTTTAGGTACTTGTTTACGCCTTGCTTAAACGGTTTTAGCGCTGAATAGCAAGAATATAACTGTTCTTTAGGCATATTTCCAACAGTGGAGAACATCCTATCAGCATCTAGATGCCTAGAAAAATTCGCTAGCACTGTAGTATCACGACTTGAATCAATTACTGGTGCGATGGTCGCAAGATTTTTCACTTTTTCCTGGTGCAAAGTGCAATACATCGCAGACATAGTTGCGCCCATACAATAGCCGTGGAGAGTGACTTGATCTATTCTCTTCTTAGCTCGAACGAATTCTATACAATCATCCAAATAGACGTTCACATAGTCGTCGAATGAAGTGTATTTGTCATATTGAGTGGGGGCTTTCCAATCAATCAAGTAGATATCGAAGCCCTGACTCACCAAGCTTTGGATCCAGCTTTTATCTGGCTGCAAATCCAAAATGTATGATTTGTTGATAAGGGCATACACAACTAGGATCGGAGTTACTGCAGTTTTGCTAAGCATAGGTCTATAATGAGTTAGCCTGTACGCACTAGTTTCCTGGACCACTTCATGGGGGGTCATTCCAACTTCGATATCCCCTGACGCATGTAGAATTGTTCTAGTCTTTTCAAATTTACGTAATAATTCTTCGTATTCCTTCCTCAATGAATATTCAGGATCGTTCTCATTCAGATTTCCTTCATTGCTGTACGTTCTATTAGGAACATTTGCCATAATGGTCTCTCGAGTCATTTATATCAGCCTCTGAGCATTATATTGGGGTGCTGTGCGGATTGATCCCCTTATATATTGATTTAATATCAGAAGGGTGAATCTCTTGTGATACAAGAATAGAACGTGTTCCCTCATTTGAGTATTCGGGGTGACGAGTGCAAGTACAATCACTCGCTCACTGTAGTCTTGCAAAACAACAATTAGAACTGGTCGTCCTCTGCGTTCAGACATTAATAAGCTCGCTAAAGCCAGCATTATCGAGTTCATTCCAACAGAATAGAAATTCAAGCTTATCATAATATGTGATCATAATGGTGATAGATGTATTTAAAACGATACTGCTTTGCTCTCATGCTGCGGGACGATGTCGGTTCCAAAAGTTGTCAATGACTTTGGTTCGAATTCAGATATCTGGAAATTCAGAAATTTCGGTTAGAGACTGATGTGTTGATTGTTGCTTAACGGCAACTTAAACATGACGAATGCTACTGCCAAACTCTTTATAAAGGTCTACTCCTCCTCTTCCTAGCAAAAATAACCATATGGCTATGTAAGGAAAGTACCGAAGTCGGATTCGGGCTCGTAGCTCAGTTTGGACAGAGCGCCTGCCTTCTAAGTTCAATCGAAGAAAGCCGGAAGTCGTGGGATCGAAGCCCACCGGGCCCGCTAATATTTGTCATATGATTTCTTGTTAGAAGACTTAAATATTCTAAAAGATTTTAAGTGGCTTTCTGTGCATTGACTGCACATATGATAACTGGCGGTGAGCTTGGGGAGTTAGTGAAACGTGCACGTGAAAGTGCCACCAAAAGAAATTTCGATCAGTCCGTAGAGTTAACACTAGTATTGAAGGATATAGATGTAAAACGGGGATTCTCGATAAACGAAGTTATTGAGCTACCAAATAAACTCTCCAATCCACCTAAAATTTGTGTAGTAGGATCTGGCGATCTAGGTACACGCGCAAAAAAATCTGGGATAGATAGGATAATAGAGCCAGACGAGCTGGATAGACTCGGTACGAATAGAAGAGAGGCTAGAAAGATTGTCCGTGCCCATGACTTTTTTCTAGCGGATACATCATTAATGCCTAACGTAGGTAGATCCCTAGGCCAATTTTTGGGCCCCAAGGGAAAGATGCCTACCCCACTTCAATACGGTGCACCAATCGAAACGATATCAGCAAAATTCAGAAATTCCATTCGTGTACGAACAAAAAATCAATTGAACTTGGCTGCAAAGATTGGTGATGAAAAAATGGAAGACTCCAAATTGGTGGCGAATGCAGAAACAATAGTAACAGAATTGGAAAAGAAATTGCCACAAGGCAGCAAGAACATTCAGAATGCAATAGTTAAATTTACTATGGGGAGTACTGCTAAACTGAGCATGTTGAAGAAGGGCAAGGGTGCCTAAGATGGGTTCCCAGCAGAGTCAAATTCAAACCAGAAAGGCGTATCCTAAGAAAAAACGCTTGATGTATGAAGAACTCCAAAAATTACCTTTGGAGTATAACGTAATTGCATTATCAAAGGTAACCAAGGTTAGAGCAGCACAGTTGATGATGCTCAGAAAAAAATTTAGAGACACGATTAGGATAAGGATAATAAAAAACAAAGTAGCTCAGAGAGCATTTGAGAAGATAACAACCATACCTAAGATCGAGGATTTGTCTAAGCTTCTAGAAGGACAGTGTGCTCTGATGTTTACGAGTATCAACCCGTTTCAACTTAACCTCATCTTCGACAAGAACAAGATATTCTTGCCAGCGAAGGACGGAGATATCGCGTCCAGTAATATTGTAATAAACGCGGGTAACACTGGAATAAATCCGGGGCCAGTCCTTTCAGAGTTTAAAGAAGCTAACGTACCTACAAAAATAGATCAGGGGACGATTTGGGTAGTTAGGGATACACTCGTCGCTAGGCCTGGCGATCGATTATCTGGTAAGCTGGCATCTCTTCTGAGCAAGGTAGGAATAAAGCCGATCGAAGCAGGTATTTCGGTTAACTTTGCAATTGCAGAGGGCCTTGTGCTTCAAGATAATGATCTTCGAATCAATCTATCAGATTATGTAGACGGACTTGCAAAATGTGTTGCTGAATCATTTGCCTTGGCGACCGAGACGGGTTATGTTACTACTGAAAATATTGGCTTACTGCTGGCAAGGGCACAACAAGACGCTGTGGCATTGTCTATGGAATCCGGTTATGCAACAGGAAGTACCATTGGGCAATTGCTAGTAAAATGCACTACAAATGCATCAGCACTTGAAGCAGTTTTGATCAAAAAAGGATATAACCCAAAGTAGGGAATCTATAGTCTAAAATCACTTCGACATTAAATATTTAAAAAAATTAGCCGAAGAGTGCTGATAGACCTTCTAATGCCTCTTCTTCCTTCTTCTCTTCTTTCTTCTCTTCTTGTTCTGAGGGGCCCGAAGGTGCGGATGGGGCAGCAGCGGCACTAACTTGGACTTGCTGGGTAGGAAGTGATGCGTTCTTTAAAGCCTCGTCAATATTCACTTCGCCTATGGCCGCGACTAGTGCTTTTATTCTGATCTCATCTGGAGTTGTGCCAGTCGCCTTCACAACATTTTTAAGATTCTCCTCTGTGATATCCTGTTTTAGCTTGTGTAACAACAACGCGGCATACAGATATTCCATAATTGTGGATGTTCCACGACTCCTTAATATAAAACTTTCAAGTTCTACAGAACCTTTGTACTCCTTGCTACGGCATACAGATGCTCTTTCAAATCTTTCTCGTAGATAGAATTCATTTTTTCGAGTAGGATTGTTCTTGCCTCCAATCTTTCATCTCCTGCAGCTGAAAGAACCGAGGCAAATATGTCCGGTAGGTTCTCCCTAATCCAACCATCGAGGACATAATAGCGCCTTTCATTAATCCATGTAGTTTTAGATGCTTTCTGATTAACCTCTTCACTGAATATTTCAGTCTCAACCCGATCGATCAACATAAAGATGCAATTATTTGGATCGGGATTCTCAAGAACCTCTCTAGGTCTACCTACTGCTCTACCTGCCTTTACTCGCTCTAACAAGCCGACCGGCCTAATTTTAGTACCATTGATCCTTATCATATCGCGATCAACTGTCTGCACCTTGCCGATAATGACATTATTAACCTCTTGATCGTTTTGAACTACAAAGACATAGTCTCCAGGCTTGATCTTTCCCCTCCCAAACATGGTCAGATAATCGCCCGGATAAAGAATATAATTTTTACTACTATTAGTACAAAATAACAAAATGCGTACAATGCAAGTATTTTCAGTAATCCCTAATGTCAATAATACTATGAAATATTCAAAAAATTACATTTATTAATCAAGACTACGATTCAAGAAATGACTGAAATTTGCAAAGATTTGACGAATTAGATATGAAGATATTATCTGAATTGACTGTGGATGCCAGTATATCAGTGCCTCAATTGAGCAAAAAGCTCAGTGTCAATGCTTCTGTTCTCTATAGTCGTATCAAAAGATTATCCAAGCGCAAACTTATAGAACGTTATACCGTTACAGTGAACGAAGGCATGTTAGGTATTAATGTTAAAGCAATAGTAGGCATCAATAGAGATCCAAAGATGAAAGAACAAATCAGATCTGAACTTTTAAGAATTTCTGAAGTGAGATCAGTCTCAGAGGTGACAGGCAGATTCGATATGGTGGTCTCTATAAATTCTCGCACTTTAGAAGAATTACACAATGTCGTAATAGAGCGCATCGGAAAAATCGAGGGGATACAAAATACAGAGACTTTTGTCGAGATGCAGAGGACTAATAAAGAACCTATCTATGCAGTTCATGTTGCTTAGTCGATAGCCGCTAAATAGTACATCCGCAAGACAAAGGCACTAACGTTAGCTTCAAATAGGACAGCTAATTAATTTATTTAGATTCCATTGTCAGTAGTTCAAAGAAAAGTAGTGGAAATTATTCAAACCATGAAGCTGGCAAAGAAGACCAGCAAGGATGACTATATGACTCATCTGAGGCTGGTGTTACTAGGTATGGGTGTAGTAGGCGCGATCGGTTTTGTTATAAAGTTGATTGCTGAGTTTATTACTTTTGGAGGCAAAAAGTAAGTTGCCGACATTATCATTGTAAATCTAGTGTCGATTTCTGTAGATTCTCCTTTGATTTCTAGATGCACAATATTTTGCTATTGAGAGTGCCTAGATTCTTAATCGAATTCGGGATTCCACACTCAATCACTGTCGAATTAGGGTCTAAATGACTCGCCATACTCCCTTTTCGACAACTTACGCACCTTTATCACCCTATATATATAGAAAACAAAATAACGTAGGTTGATGGGAACTCCAGATTATACAATCGCAACTTTGGGCTCGCACTGCGCGCTTCAACTATTGAAAGGGGCAAAAGATGAAGGAATAAAAACTCTTCTCGTTTGCGAGACAAAAAGGTTGAATCTTTATAAACGATTTAAATTCATAGATGATATTTTTTTGGTGGATGATACAAGGGACATCGCCAGTGATAGATGTATTGAAAGATTACTGGAAACCAATTCTATTCTGATCCCTCACGGAACACTAATAGCGTATATGAATTCTGATCAAATTGAACGAATAAACGTTCCCATATTTGGAAATAAATGGATCCTGAGATGGGAGGCTGATCGCGATCTGAAGCAAAAACTCATGGAAGAATCACACCTTTTAGTTTCGAAATCAATAGAGTCGAAAAATGATATCCAAGGTTTGTGTATAGTAAAATTGCATGGGGCAGCTGGAGGTAGAGGATACTTTATAGCATGGAACAAGGAGAGTTTTGAGCGGCAAGCTATAAGGCTCAAGGACCAAAAGATGATAAGCGGCGAACAGGACCTTTTTATTCAAGAATATGTGTTGGGAGTTCCTGCATTCTTGCATTTCTTCTATTCGCCTATTACGAATGAAATAGAATTAATGGGCGCAGACAGGAGGTACGAATCTAACGTCGATGGCTTGGGGAGAATTCCTGCAAGAGAACAGCTCTGTGCGGGATTTGAAATGTCGTATAACGTAGTTGGAAACATCCCCATAGTTCTGCGTGAATCTCTTCTTCTCAAGGCTTATGAAATGGCGGAATCCTTTGTGGATACTTCCAAGGATTTAGTACCACCAGGGATGAATGGACCATTTTGCTTAGAAGGAGTTTATGACAAAGAAGGAAGATTTGTCACATTCGAATTTTCTGCACGAATTGTCGCTGGAACTAATCTCTATGTCAGTGGTTCGCCATATTCAGATCTGGTCTATCACGAACCAATGAGTATGGGAAGAAGAATTGCTCGTGAAGTAAAAATAGCAATTGAAAACAACATGATAGACAAAATTACATCTTAATATGATTAGACACTAGCTAATTTTCCAGAAAAGGCAGATCCGCGGATTCTTTTTCACCCTTCAGTCGATCTCTGGTCAGGCGTAGTCAATCAATACTACTACAAAATCTAAAGCAACCAACCAGTAATTTAAATTTCTAAATAATAGTGATTAATGCAGTGATTTGTAAGTCATGCGTTCTGAATTTGATTCGCACCTAAAAAAAATCGATCCTAATTTGATATATTTTTAATCAAATTAGTTTTTAGTAACCTTCTTTTTGTCGTTGGAC
>DATBGR010000616.1:0-8822 GCA_036557905.1 Nitrososphaeraceae archaeon
TTGTTAACAGAGGACAAACAAAGGATCTTCTATGAGGCCGGCGATGATCCGTTCAACCATTTTTTGTGGCTCTCATTGGTTGATCTCAATACCACAAAAATTAAGGAAATGATTAGCACCCTTGTAAAACACAATATACCAGTAGATCCAACTTTGGACATATATGAAGCAATGCTAAAAGATGATATGAAGGACAAATATCTCTGGCCCAAAGTTCTAAAGCTTACGAAAATGATGTATGAGGATGGTGTAAAAATCCTGTCAGGAACTGATATACCTAATTTTGGATTACTCCCAGGTCAAAGCTTGCATCATGAACTTGAGCTTTTACGAGAGGCAGGAATTAATTCATCAGACATAATAAGGATTGCGACCGTGAATGGTGCACAAGCGCTTGGAATATCAGATAAAGTTGGAACAGTTCAGGCTGGAAAGGAGGCAAATATGATTGTTCTTACATCAAATCCACTTGTTAATATCAGTAATACTAAAAAAATTGAAGAAGTAATAAATGAAGGAAATTTTGTTCGTTGAGAGTCTAGCCGCCGATGAATGCAGACGTATGGTTCATACTGATTGAACTTCATATTATATCGAGATAGACTTACTGTATTAGTTATTATTTGGAGACAAGAAGTTCAAGTTACACGAAGTTCTTTTGAGACACAATGCTTAATGATTATCAATTTAGTGAGTTATTGTTTCAAATTATAGCATTCAGAATAACGTTTCCCTCTTTAATCGACTATTAGAGGGAAACAAGGAGTGGGCAAAAAATGCTGCAGTTATAGTTCTAATAGTTTCAAGAAAGAACTTTGAATACAATGAAAAATTCTTTGTCACTCATCAATTTGATGCAGGAGCAGCCTGGGAAAATTTTGCTTTAGAAGTATTTTCAAAGAATTTGGTGTGTCATGGTATACAGGGCTTCGATGATGAAAAGACAAGAATAGTCTTGGAAGTTCCGAACAACTTCGATGTCATGGCAATGATTGCAGTAGGCAAGAGAGGGCCAAAAGATATCCTTCCGAAGAATTACTCAAAGGAAATTCCAAATGACAGAAAGCCCTTATCAGAAATAGTGATAGAAGGCTAATTTAAAAATAAATGATCTGTATAAGTTGATGTCAATGAATAGATGGCTTTATCTTGCTAATACCAGTTAAAGCAGCTAATTCTTGTCATATGCAGCTACTATAATATCAGATAATACTGTGATTAAAATCTAGTCAGTAAAGTCCACGGATTTCTGTTTTAGTGACCCAGTTTCTGTCTACTCTAATCCCCTATTTCGCATGTCTTGATCAAGTATGTATGGGAGGTCGGTTAGTAAACCAATCCTTGCCTTCTTTATCCCAATAGACTACAGAGTCGGCAAAAGCAGTAGCCTAGGGCGACGCACCATGCGGATGTCACTAGCATCAGTACTTGCTTGTAAATATGTACTGACCTCAGATATGCTAGGTTCTGGTAATGACGGTGGAGGATCTGGAAATAGTGAAGGAAATGGGGGTGGAAGTACCGCACCTCATTTTGCTCCAATCTTCCTTGCAAATGATCTATTTAATGTCTGGCTTCTTTCACTATTCTTGTGCTTGGCAGCAAGAGTCTATCCAGCCTGGAAGGCATCTCGTCTGTCTCCATTAGAGGCATTAAGAAGGTAGTCGCTAATAAGGCAAGTGAGTGAATTCACGTGCCTGAGAGATGTGCTACGCATCCGAGTACTGGATTAATGCCCCTCATAATAGGCGTAACCATAGCATATGTAGTACGCCGGCAAAAAGTAGCAGTCGGTTGCCTGCGGAAGTCACAGCCGATTCACGATTATGGAATGTGAGACTCCGTGTACCGATGAGCCAGCATAATGTGAGTATCACAGGTGAGTGGCATATCCCTGCTGGCATCATAGTATTATAATCTAGAAAATATCGAGAAACATAGAATGTGTCGGCAAGATCCACACTGGGCTTGTATAAGGCAGCTGTGTGGAAACGAGCCAGCACGGATTTGTTCATGTACCGTGTCTTGGAGGTATATCAATACATCTTGACTACTTTCATTGCAATGGCCAGAATAACCGGGCAAACATAGTAAGTATTTGCCGACAAAGACGGCATATAGTTACCGACAAAGATCCTGTCGATGCGACCAAGGATATGATAGCGGAGTGTGCACACCCATAAGTAGCTAGTGACAACTAGACACAGTATCCGGAGCTATAGCGTATAGCATGCCGGCAAAAGGTAGTAGTTGGTTTCCTGCAAAAATCACGACGGCCTTGAGTAAATGAAATTAGCAAGTCTTATCTTAACTTCCCATTATTACATAAAAAAAGGTTATATATGATTAATATCTTTATAAAAAAAATTAATGCATGAAATTATTATCTTAGAAAGGTGATGTGAAATTATTACTCTACAACCTCAAAAACTGAGAATCATCATTACCGAGGAGAATGCTGATATTCAAAGTCTTCTGGCAGGTACCTTTGCACTGAAAGGTCATCAAGTATTTAAAGCATTCAACGCAGATCAATGCCTGAAAATAATGGCAGAATTAAAGAATAATGTTGATGTTGTAGTAATGGATGGAAGGACGGCATCAGATAGGGGAGTAATGCTGATCATGAAAATCAAACGTTTGAATTCAGAAATCAAAATATTTGCTATAGCAGATGACGAAAATGACAAAACTAGGATATTGGAATATGGCGCTGAGGAGTTTGCAATTAAGCCACTTAGCGCTGAAACGATCGTGGACAAACTGACTAATATCTTTCTGAAAGAACGCCAAATATCAAAGTAATTTTCTCGGATGGGATGTTTGTTTTTTTAGATAGTATTTAGTGTCTAAGTAGTTTTTAGATTTAGTATTCCGAATATCAAACTAAATATTCAAAATATTTTTGCCTAATTCAGCAAAATCTCCTAATATTTGCTTGGCTTTATTCTTTCAGACCGTCTTTATTTGATTTTTTAGTATTCGTGAAGCTATAGTCATTGCATTAGTAATTGAAGATTGCCTTGTATCAACCGTAAGGTGTTCCATTTTTAATGGTTGATATATGTCCTTCATCCGTTTGTAAATGGAAATGTCCGCATCAGAATAATCATTTCTTCGGTTTCTCAATCGAGAAATTATGATGTTCTCTGGACATGTGCATTCGACTATACACAACTGTTCAGGGAGTATGGCTAGCTTACTGATCAACTGTTTGCGAGAGTATTCCGTATTAAAAGTTGCATCAAGTATGCAATTTACATCCGCACCGTGGAGGTATCTTGCCATCAACGTTAAAATCTCATAAATCAACCTTCGTTCAAATTTTGTATAGGTAGGTCTTGGGAAAATCTCCTTTCTAATTTTATCACTAGATAAAACGACAGCATTAATTAGACGGGCAAGGTCGTTTGAAATCGTAGATTTTCCAACTCCTGGCAATCCACAGATGATGACTACAATGCTCATGTGACGACGCCAATAATAAAACAATCTCAATCGCTTAATTACGTTTTTGCTATCGTGTAAATAGCTATGAACTGACTGAATTTATAGATCTATATCATTTATACTTCTTCAATTATTTATAAATAGTATTTGTTACTTAGATTAATAGACCAATAAGTAGTGTGATAAGAATTAATTCTGCACGATTATACAATAAAAATTATATAATTATAAATGTCATTCTAAAGTTCTTATGTGATGTTTCCTTTTACGAATTTAATAAAAAAATTATTTCCATGTTATTGATTTAAAAAAGTGTTAAATAATACAATAGGATAGATATATACATCATCCGATTGACATGTTTGGATAAAAAATACATTTCAGCGAAGTTCTGTGATACTCTATTGATTATACTAAATATTTGGAGAATAATATCATAATGAGACGGAACTTACCTAACAATTCCCATACATTGGACAAATTGGATTATCAGATACTAAATAGGATGATATTGGGTGTAGAAAATAAAGCTATTTCCGAGGAATTGAAAACTCCCCTAAGTACAATACAAAGAAGAACAAGGATTCTACTAAGATCAGGATATGTAAATCAAATGTTTCAACCCAATTACAAGAAACTGGGATTAAAAAAGGGATTACTTCATGTATACTTACGTACTGGTGATATGAAGAAAGTTGCCGAAGATCTCCTCTCAAGCGACGGCATAATGTCTGCCGGGGTTCATGTCGGTAATTCAGATATAGTAGGAGAATTTGTTTACGAGGATAGCGAACAATTGGTTGATTTGATTTCACACGTAAAGTCAATAGATGGAGTCGATAGAGTTGTGTGGTCAGAGGAAGTCTTTCTGCTTGCAGGAAAAAAACACAGTATACTTGCCGTCTTGAACCGAATAATTGACAGGCAATAAAAGATTGGATGAGAATGATGCGAGTAATGTATTTGTATGGTAAATGTATCTTAAATGTAGCCAATCTCTCGATCCATATCAGTTAAGAAAGAATGTAATAAAGAATGCCCAATCATGCAAAGGCAGGTATACAACCAAAAATCTAAAAGCGGATAGTAGTTTCAACAGTCATAATGATATATCAAGAATTTTTTTGATGATTTGTGAACTATCAATTTAGCATATTAGTTATTTGGCATACAAGAGAATTTAGTGTGGGTGATTAATAGAATCATAATAACTATTTTAGTTTGATTTTGTATTATTTTTAATAGTCTTTTTATTAATCTAATCTAGGATGATATTATATATTTTGACTCGAATTATAGAAGAATTTGATACTAGCAGTTGATGGCGATTCCGATGTCGTGTCAATATTTAGAACTAATCTTGAAAGAAGCGGTCTTTCCGTATCTTCTTTTACAAACCCAGTAATGGGAGGTAACACTGGTCTTTGCTAACGACTCCTCATTTTGTTATTCGAAAATAGGCGCCATGGGATAGATAGAACAAAGTTAGTAAAATCCTTTATACAACTTTCGACTGCCTAAAACTGCAGGTGAAAAGATCTACGAATTCCTCTTCATCTCCCAAAGTTGTTACTATATTAATACTTGATGATGAATTTGATCTTGTAACAATTTTAAAACAGAGTTTAGAGAGAAGAGGCATTCACGTGTTTTCTTTTACGGATCCTTTTTTAGCGTTAGAACACTTTAAGATAAATGCCACTAACTGTGATCTAGTTATTTCTGATCTAAGAATGCCGGGAATGAATGGGTTTGAATTTTTAACCAAAGTCAGAGAAATTAGATCAGATATCAAGATCTTTCTGATGACTGCATTTGAAGTTAATGATATGAAATCGTCACTTGCTATATCATCACTTAAAATAAATGAATTCATATTAAAACCATTCTCGATTCAAAACCTAAACACGATTATAGATAAACATGTATCATTAGAAAATCATAACTGAGATTAATTGATCCCTTACAATCGCATGTGAAAATCTTTGCAATGATTTCATTAGCTATTACGAATTTTTAACAAGCAAAAAGCATACTTATCTTACTAAGTATGGTCTCAACACCAACTGGTTTTATTAAGAAGTCATCTGCACCATATTCTAGGATAATATTTCTTGCACTTGTATCATTTGCAACTACCAATATCTTGATGTTAATGTCGATCTGTTTAATTTTGGATATTAGCATCGCACCTTTGTCAGCTGCTATTGTGCCATTCATATAAACAACATCTACGTCATCTTGCATTTCCCTTATTTGAGCTAGGCATTTCTCTGCGCTAAAAATCATGTAGGTCTCGTATCCATTTAATCTACAAACTGCAGTAATAAGCGAATTAACCTCCCTATCATCCTCCACAATTATTACCTTAGATGTTTGATGTGACATTTGTTAATTAGCCGTATTCTCTTATTTATGATTAGCTCATATTGTGTCATTCAATATTGGAATGAACAGTTTTGGTCTAGTATGGAGTGGTTAGGCAAAGGATACTGTTTTTATATCTTATAATTGGTACATACTTCGACAATAACTTTTTAGATATTCCTTATGTAGAAAGCATGTTTATTCTAAGATAATGGGCTTCTAATAGATCGTTCATTTGACATTCTTCAAATCTATCAAAATCTTTTTTATGATAGCTACAGAATCTTTTCAGCTTGATATCGAATTTTGATCCTAGTGATCTCTCAAACGATACCACTATGTTCTTTTTATCGTTCTGCTGATGATGGAAAAATACACCCATATCCGCAAATACAGAAATACCATTATTGCCTCGTTTCTCTTGTTGTTTATCAAGTATTTTAATAAAGAATAGGAAATCATCTGCTGAACCAAAATACGTTCTTGTTATGTCTTGAACTATCATTAATGCCTTCTCTTTTTCATATTTTTCTGTATCAACACCAACTTCTTTCAAAGTTAATCTAACGTTATCAATTGTTTCATAGTATGTAAGTAACAATACTATCTCATTATTTTCAAGTGCAGTTTTACAATACCGAGAATAAATCTCTTTAAATGTATACATATTGGGATATATCAGAATAATGTGGTCACCAGACGTCATCGTGGATAGCTGCTCTACAATTTCTGAAGATGTGCCACTTATCTCAGTATTCATAGACTATGAGATTCAAATGTAAAGTACACTCCATGTTAATTAATGATTATGAGAATGCTATCTTAAGCTACTGCATATTACCGACCGACTCTTGCCCTCGGAAAAATGAGTCAATTTGACAATAATTCAGTAAATATATCATATGAGCTAGTCCTAAGTAAATATATCATATGAGCTAGTCCTAAGCCATGCAAGCATGTTTTCTTCCTCTTCCAGAGACTGTCTTAATGAAGGTATTGTGCACCAAAATTCATTTTTTTGCCATTTGAATAAGAAAAGTCACAGCATATTATTTAGGCATTTTCAACTATCATATCTTCTGCTATTTGTATAGGCTCTTGTTCGGCTCTAGTCATTGAATTATGTGTCACAGTTCTTGACAATTCAGGCGGCTGTGATATAGACAATTCTCCTTTTTCTTGTGTGGGGGTTCCACCCATCTGAGACGCTTGCATTTGGGGCAGCCTTAAACCCTTCTCCTAAATAGCTACCTTTGATTATTACACTCATTGTCATCTTCAAAAGTAAATTCTGTGTTCTGTCATCTATTGATGTTTCACAAAGGTCACTCTCGTATGTGGGTAGCGTAGCGATGACACTTGAAATTGTAGATACTAAACGACTCTTAGCTTTGTCTATGATTTTTTTTGATCTATCAATAATTTCTGCGCCAACACCTATCTCAGCGGCATTAAGGAAAAGATGAGTTTTAACTTCTTTGGATTGACCATTTGTACTTGTATTAGTCTCTGTCTGTGAAGTCGAAGTTGTCGAAGCTGGAATGACATCTGTCTTATCTGGTTTGCCAATTATCAATCTTTAACAATATTTAACAGTCCCGTCAGGCAAGTCTAAGGATTTTGCTAGTACATTTCTTGACCCAGCTGGAACCACGCCCATTATTGCATCACGGTTTATTGGTTTCAAGATGAGTGAGGCCTTTATACCCTTCACCATGATTTTGTTTTCCAAGCATATTTGTGTCAAGTACATGAAGTGAGTTTTACTTTCATCTGTTATTTCTTCCAAGAAGCCGTTAACGACCTCATTACAGTTCCATCACCACCTAATGCAACTATTTTTTAAATCTATTTCTTAATGAGTCTCTAGTGAGGATGCTTTCATGTCCAGGTTTTTGACAGAGTACCGCATGAGGATTTTCACCAACACACATTCTTGATCTCATTATAAAGACCCTTATTGTCCAGTCCAATAATCATCAATATTCTCTATGATTAGATTAACCTGGCATAGTACTTCTGGATAATAACTTATCCCTCTTCTTAATATTCGAAATCTTTTGATAACTCAATATATAACCTGATAAGCAGAATATCACATCCATGCGTAAACGATTTGTCAGCGCAACTATTCATAACGAAGTCTTATTGTTGTGGCTATTTCTTCTAAGCATTAGTTTACTTGCAACTTTTCAGGAGACAGAAGGCCTAAGAGATCCTTCTAAGGCTACAACTGATGCAGACAAAGAATTTCATATTCATTATCGAAACAATCACAACAACTCACAAGAAAAAAGAAATGTGATTCTTGTTGGAGCTACTCTCATTGATGGCACTAAAACACCTCCAAGGCACAATTCAATTATAGTTATCAATGGCAACATGATTACTAATGTAAGTGATACAACCAAGTATTTTAGCCAAGCCAAAAATATTGTCCATCTTCATAACACAACAAAGAATTTAGTTTTAAATCTTACTGGAAAATATGCGATACCGGGCCTCTTTGACATGCATGCACATGTAGCAGGAGTTCTAAAGAATTCATATAATGAAACGAAGTCGAAGAACTATTTAAGGATGCTTTTGATTAATGGTGTCACTACGATAAGGAATCCAGGAGGTCCTAGCACAGAATCTATAGAACTAAGAGAAAAGGTATCTTCTGGAGAACTAGCAGGACCGAAAATTTTTACTGCTGGTAGATTAATTAATGGTCCACAGATTCCAGTACCCTTTGTAGAGAAGCAAGTCCGCACAGAACAAGATATTAGAGAAGAAGTTCGTAAGCAGGCATCAGATGGTGTAGATTTTATCAAGCTGTATGTAGGACTACACCCAGATTTAGTAAGAGCTGCTGTAAATGAAGCTCATGTTCATGGTTTGAAAGTCATAGGACATCTATATTTGACGAGCTGGACTGATGCTGCAAATCTCGGAATTGATGCTCTTACTCATGGAGTGCCCGTAAGTCCATTCTTGTTAACAGAGGACAAACAAAGGAT
>DATBGR010000617.1:0-13756 GCA_036557905.1 Nitrososphaeraceae archaeon
ATGGTTGTTAGATAAAGAATATTGATAGATGTCAGTTGATAGCTAGACTCTACGGCCTCTCCGTCCTCCAGGTTTCCGTGTTGTATCATGAGGTATAGGTGTAACATCGTCAATTCTCCCTATTCGAAAACCAGCTCTGGCAAGTGCTCTAATAGCGGCCTGGGCACCAGGACCAGGTATTCGAGGACCCACGCCTCCGACAGCTCTAACCCGAATGTGAAGTGCGTTGATGCCTTTTGTCTTTGCTGTGTCAGCCGCTGCCACGGCTGATTTCATAGCAGCATAAGGCGATGACTCGTATCTATCAGCAGTAACATGCCTTCCACCATAACTGAAAGAAATCGTCTCTGCACCACTGATATCGGTAATATGAACCAGTGTGTTATTATAGCTACTGAAAATATGCGCTACTCCCCATTTATATTTAAATACATCTTCGGTTTCGCTAGTCATATTAACCCTTCGTTGTCCCCAGATATATTAACGTAAGGTGGCAACGTGTTAATACAGTCCTCCAATTGAGTAGCTTTGTGAACTTTGCATGATCACGAAACAAATAGAGATATTCAAGATACCAAAATGCCATAAACCTATTCTTAAATTATGACCCGGCTATGATAAATGAGTATATCCCCTATCTTCGAGCAAAGAATATTCGTCTTCCATCCTAGATTTGACAAATACATTCCCGTAGCCGTTCTTCACTTCTCCTATCACTAAAAGCCGAATTCTCGATCTTTTAGCACATGAAATGACTTTTTCGATCTTAGATCTTGGGATCGTACAAACTATTTCGAATTCCTCTCCACCATGGAATATCAACTCACTGGAATTCAAGCTGCTATTATTTGCAAAATTGAGCAAGTCAGGGCTACAGGGAATCCTATTTAGATAAAGATCTACATTACTCTGCTTTGCCAGCTCATAGAGTGAAGTTGCAAGCCCGTCACTGGAATCGATTGATGAAGTGAAATACTTGGAAAGGGCAGAACCAAATTTTATCCTAGGTTCTGGCTGAAGTACTGATCTAACGGCCCTTCTTCTAAATTTGTCTGTAGCCTTAACTCCATCCATAAGAATCTTTAGGCCCGCGGGTGGATAGCCAAACAATCCAGAGACAACTATCAAATCCCCCGAACATGCTCCATTTCTACCTGGTACTTCCAAACGGTTCCCACCAGTAAATCCCATTATACAACAGTCTATAATGAGTTCCTTTGTCTGGTTAGTATCACCTCCAGCTATTATAAAGCCAAATTCTCTGGATGCTAGTTTGAAACCATTGATAAGACTCGCTGTTGATTTTTTGGAATAATATAATGGTAATCCCAGAGAAATCAATGACACATAAGGTTTAGCACCCTTTGCAGAAAGGTCACTTATGACCGATACTACGCTTTTTCTGGCGACTTGCCACGGGGCCATTAGATCTGGTACATCTGTACTTTCTACTAGCATATCACACTTTAACACTAGGACTGGAGTAGACGAGCAAAACCGGAATCTCTGAGTTGGAACGACTGTTACATCATTTTGTCCAAAATCTTTGAGATTGTTTTTTTTTAGTTTGGCAATAAACAGCTGGATTATCTCTTTTTCATCTAATTTCATCATATATCAGCTTCGTTTTCGTCAAGATATCCTTGTAAAGAGAAGTAGCCTTATCTGCGGTTGACTCAACTGAAATTCGTATAGCATGCTCTGTATTTGATGGCCTGATTAGCACCCAGGATTTTTCGTCGATTGTTAATTTGATTCCATCGATCTTTGATGTAGAAGTAGAATTAGGGGTAAGCACATCGAATAGCTTCTCAATTAAGACTTTATGTAAGCTGGAATCTGCAGCAAGCTTTGATCGAATTTGATGATATTTTGAGGATAAATGAGTGCACTCATTCATCGATTCATGATCAAGTAACGAAATCAGTACGCCAGCCAGCAAACCATCCCTACACTTATTGAATTTTGGCATTATAAAACCTGCACTACTTCCCTCACCACCAGCATCTGCGCCTACTTCAGACATTTCCTTAACTACATTTGCTTCTCCCACCTTCGAGAAATGCACATGGCCGCCATGGCTGACAATAAATTCCTTAACGACCGAACTAGTATCTACACTTAGTACGAATTTCATCATTCCCAGTTTCATTGCATTTGATATACAGAGCAGGAGAGTTAGATCTGAAGGTAACTTTTTGCCGGTCTTATCTATAACCACTAGTCTATCCCCATCCAAATCTAGAGCAAATCCTAAATCAAGAGTACTCGAGCGAACTAATGCCCGGAGTTCTTTCAGATCGTCCACGGTCGGATCTGGACTCCGTGGGTGGATGCCAATAGTATCGTTTATGCTTGCGATTTTATATCCTAAACTTCGAAAGACAACATTTGAGTAAACGCAGGCGGCTCCACCTCCAGGATCTAGTCCAATCTTTAGGTCCTTATTTATTCGCATATTAGCTACGAGTTCCAACAATTCTTCGATATAGGTTGAAATAACATTAACCGAGCGGCCATAACTAAAAGAATTTTGTTGAACCGATCGCTCAAGCATCACAGCCAGTTCTTCCTCATAAAATCCCCTACCATCAATAATGAATTTTAGACCATTCCAATCTAGAGGATTATGGGAAGCAGTAACCATGCAACCTGCACAGGATTTTCTAGTTTCTCGGAAAACAACGGGAGTTGGAACTATTCCTACATTTAGTACGTCGATACCCTGTTTCATTAATGTTGATTCAAATACTCGAGATATAATGTGACTAGAGGGTCTAGTATCCCTCCCTAAGACACATTTTCGTCCTCGGTCTAAAAGACTTGACCCAAACGATCCGGCATACCTGCAAATCTCATAAAGAATTAGATCACTCCCATAAATTCCTCTTAAACCTGAGACTGATATTTTCATAGGAACGATAGAGATCCTTGCTATATTATATTGATTTGCTATTCACAGCTTTGGACATATTAACGATTAAATAGAGATTAAGTAAAATTTTGATGTCTCGCCCTAGTAGCTCAGCCTGGTTAGAGCGAAGGTTTCGTAAACCTTAGGTCGTGGGTTCGAATCTCGCCTAGGGCTTCGTATCTGATTCAGTCTTTTAGGCATGGCAATTTGACATTCATTAATTAAGATCCGGAAGATAATTTTTAACTTCCTTTCTCAAAGCATCTAAAGATTCGCTGATATGTCTTTTTCGGTCGGATAATGCTTTTTCATAGTCCAATGCTTTGCGGTTCAATTCATCTATCATTCGCTGTTGATATTTTGGATTGGGCGAGCCCTCAGACAATCGTAAAGAAACTGATACCTCGGGTGTAAGATTAGCAATTATTTGCATTATATCTTCAACTTTGAGATTAGAATTTAACCTCTGAAGAATTTCCTTGATCTGTTCTTTTTTCAGTTCGGATAAGGGCAAATTTCCGTTGCTTATGGCTTTTTCTACTAAAGCTCCAATTATCTTGTGCGCAGAACGGAACGGTATACGGTTGTTAACGACTAACATTTCTGCTATATCGATCGAAATAGCATAGCTCTTTAAAGCCATCTGTTCCATCCTTTCTCGATGGACATATAACGAGTCAATAACAATTCTCAATATTTGCAAGGAATCCTGTACTGAATTTGAGGCCTCCCATAAAGCAGGTTTAATCTCCTGTAGATCTCTACTATATCCTGTAGGCAATGACTTTACGATCGAAAACACACTGTTTAGACTACCTAACAATGACCCAGACTTTCCGCGTATTATTTCTAAGGGATCTGGATTTTTCTTTTGAGGCATAGCGCTTGACGTGGAGCTATTCTCATCTGAGATATCGATATATCCAAATTCCGAGGTAGACCACAGAATAAGGTCAGCAGCTATTCTACTCAATGTAATCATAATAATTCCTAATGAAGATACATATTCGCACATTGTATCGCGAGAGCTAGTCGCGTCTATGGAATTGATCACAAGTCCTCTAAATCCAAGTAAAACAGCAGTTCGATCCCTATTGATTCGTATAGATGAACCACCGATTGCACCTCCTCCCAATGGGCATGTATTGACTCTATCATATACCACATACAACCTGTCCAGATCTCGAAAGAGGGTCTCGACATATGAAAGAAGCAAGTGCGAAAAAGTGCCTATTTGTGCTTGCTGCGAATGAGTGTACAATAGAATAATCGTATTGATGTTTTCCGATGCCTTTTTGAGAAGACTATGGATGAGATCTAACAGATAACCGCTAGTATTATTGAGGTCATCTCTGATCTTCATCCTCATATCCAAAACTACTTGGTCATTTCTTGACCTTGCACTATGCATCTTTCCACCAATCTGAGCCTCGGTCTGGTCAATTACAAATGCTTCGAGTGATTCATGGACATCTTCAAATGTACTGAGATCTATTAGTGCAGGGTTTCCCTCCAGTTTAACTAGAGCGTGCAAAATTTGTTCAAGCTCTGACACTGATAAAATCCCGATTTCACGAAGCATTATGCAATGTGCTTGAGTTCCTAAAATATCATAGTAGATCAATTCGATGTCTGCTTTGCCCGAGGATAGAAATCTAAGGGTGCTATCTTCGAGATTTTTGTCGGATCTGGATCGGTACACTAGTAATGCGTTTTGAAGTGTAACATACATCATATATAGTGTTTAGCAGACATCTCGTAGCTATCTACAGTTCGTGCCGAGAGACCCCCAAAACAAAACAGAAAGAGGCTTATTTTTGTGTAATCCGAATACCATATCTCCTCATAAATGTAACAAGTTGTTTTGCTAGCTTGCCTGTGCATTGGCATGTTAGTGAATCCAATTCTATCCACTCGAATTTTCTCTTCATGAATGCTGGTAATCGGAATGACACAATTGTGTCCCTGGCATTTAGATTTTGAAGGCTTGTTCCATACACTAATCTTTCATTCAGATGTGAAATAATTCTTCTATTACCCAGAGTTGTATATTCAATTTGTCGTAGCTTGAGATATTTGGAAGCATAGTTAAAAAAATCAGAGATAACAGTTACCATAATTTTGTGTTTTGCATCAATACCAAGTTCGTTATTTCTAGTCTTATTTACCACACGTGCCGGTACTCCCGCAGCGAATACTCCGGGCGACAGGTTTTTCGTAACAACCGAACCAGTCCCGACAGTAACCCCTTTTCCAATCGTGATGCCCGGCAAAACAGTAACGTTCCATGGGAGCCAGACATCGTCCTTAATAGTGATATTTGCAAATAAATAAGGATGGCCATTCAGAGCATTTTGCCAGGAACTATGCGTAAAGAGTAAGCAGTATCCCCCAATGCCGACATCATTCCCTATCACAACACTCCTTGTTGTATTTATATAAGATCGATAAAGCACTACACAGTTGCTTCCGATTTTAAACATGCTATCCTGACTTTGCATTCCTCCTACGATCACATCCCTATCGATTATCGTATTGTTGCCAATCGAAATCGATCTGAAAGCGCTTATTGTTGCTCGCTCCTTAATAGTAGTATTAACACCCACGCTTATCGAGCCGTCAGAAAAAAGTTTACAGTTTTCCAACGAGGAAACTGCTCCAATTCGTACATTCCTTGCTTTTATGTGAACTTTGTTTAGCTTGGCTCCTTCAGAAATTACAATATTGTTCGCGTCGATGTTAGAATCGGTTAGCTCAGCACTATCTGCGATTGCTATATGTGAAGGCATGATTTATTATGTATTTTGCTAAATCAATTCCTCTAAAAACTTTAACGTCAGACTGGGAGGTCAAATACTCAACTATCTGGCGGTACATTCTGCCACCTTTCATCCTTAGCACATTATCATGCCAGATTACTGTGATGATGTTAAAATCTGGACTTAATTTTCTTCCGTTATCAAGGGCTCTTATGAACGTAGGAAGAATATCATCTTCTGAAAGCTGCATATAAGTAAACAAATAAGCATCCATGATTGTTATAGGAAATTCTAAAAGATCGCTGAATCTATAATATCCAAAATCCTCTGATTCAATCAAATGTTTGGATTTTCTTACCGAAGAATCATACACAAACCCCAGTTCTCTGAGTTTACTTGGCAATTGTGTATTAAACTTTAGATAATGAACCCTATTTGCTACAATTTTTCCCTTGGAGATTTCTTCTAATTGGGTTTTCTCCTTAAGGAGTTTGTCCTTTGCATCAATAGACGAAGGGTCGGAATGAAGCCCGATTTCCCATCCCCCATCTATGAGTGACCTTATATCCCGCTCATAATCGACAAATGTACCATTTTCATATATGGTTCTAAAAAAAAATGTGGATCTTAACCCATACCTTTCTTCGATCTCCATATATTCCGGAATGTTATAGTATGGATTGATTCTGTTTGCAGTTCTGATCGTTTCTTTATCAAACCTATTTTCTCTAGCTTTGATATGTTCTAACGTAGGACCTTGTCTTCTCCAATCAACGTCGTGGCTGAGAAAAATGCATTGCAACACATTTTACAGATCGTTAGAAGTTAATTTGAATATCTATTTGTAATTAGGTGCAAATAAGAAATTTCATAATGTGAAGTTAATTTTGCATTTTAACTTAATGGTCATTCTGATTGCCGGACCATCATGCAATAGTTATATAGGGAAGAAGTAGATCTTTTCCTTACAGTAATGAGCCAAGACCTTCAGCAAACTCGTAGGTTGATATTTGATGAATTAACCAAGATCGTTGATCCAGAGATCGGTATTTCTATAATGGAATTGGAATTAATCGATAAAGTATTAATAGAAAATGGTAAAGTCGATATTGATCTTCATTTAACAAGCCCTTTCTGTCCTGCGGTATTCGGTTTCAAAATCGCACAGGACGTAAGAGACAACGTTTATCGTCTTGACGGCATTGACAACGTGAAAGTGACGGTTAGTAATCATTTTATGGCTGAAGCAATAAACAAACAGGTTAACGAAAGCAAACCCCCCGAAAAATCAAACAATTAGGTTATTCATTGATTAATTTGCATAATCCTAATTAACGAAATCAACAAATGTTTTTAACCTAGCCATTTGCTTGTTTGTCATCGTCACTGTGGAGATGCTCCAACTTTGCTTTCTTCATATTACTTTTAGAAAAATTCATAAGGTGACCCCTCATGAGCTGTATTCCTAAAGCGGGATCTACGCCCTTGGGACAGACCGCACTACATGAACCAGCAAAGTGACATCTCCATATTCCATGCTTGTCATCTATGAGATTCAAGCGCTTCTTGCTGGCATCATCCCTAGAATCGCTAAAGTAGCGATATGCTTGTGCTAGCGCTTGAGGACCAGGAAATTTCGAGTCTGTTGCTACCGAAGGGCATGCCGAATAACACAAGCCACATTTAATACAGTACGAAAACTGTAGATATTTATCAACATCTTTGGGAGTTTGTAGAAACCATGATAGATCCTTCTTGTTGTCAATATCTGCAGATTTATTTTGGATATAAGGTTCCATATTCTTATGGTGCTTGAAGAATTGAGTAAAATCAGTTACGAGATCACGTATTATTGGAAAGTTACCCAATGGTTCGCAGGTTATCATAGAAGTATTGAGCTCCGAAACTTTCGTATAACACGCAAGTCTAGGCGTCCCATTTATCTTCATGCCACAAGACCCGCATGAAGCCATTCTACAGGAGTATCTTATGCCTATACTTGAGTCCAGATAACTCTTTGCATATAGTAACCCATCGAGTACAGTCGTCCAACGCTGGACGGGCACTTCGAATTCATCATAATTTGATGTTCTTTTAGGATTCGCGATCGTTCGATAGATTCTGAAAGTAACTGTTTTAGCCGCCATAACAAAATCTCCTCAAATAGATGCTCCGATACCCATGCCGCATGATATTAACTCGGGCTCCAGACATTACAACTCCAACCCGTTGGCAAATATAATGGTTCGAGTACCAAATGCTATGATAGCTATTGATGCAATTATTGTGCCATAACTGACACACTTTTCCCATGTTCCGTTTTGGCGTAATTCAAGCAATATTATTCTTAAACCGTTGAATCCATGCACTGCAATTAGCACGAGTATAATTTCAAGAAGAAGCGCATAAGGTATATTGTGATAGTTTCCAATTACATTATTGTAGGTCAAGCTAGCAGAAAACGGCATAATTAGACGCATAATAATATGTATCGCCACAACAAAAAGTGCGCAAACTCCAGTGATATAATGGATTTTCATAATTTGGCTTTCGCGTAGTATCAATTAATTCAATTCTCCAATCTCAATGTAAAGTTCCTATCTATCCTTTTCCAAATAAGACTTGAACTCCAAACAGCATTGCAAGTGCAGCTAATATTAATGCAACCCAAATACCTGATTTCTGTCGATAGTTCAGAGAACTAGCTGTATATGGATAATCAGGTCGCCCCGGTTCGCCGAGCCCTTTCCCAAGGTGTGTAAATATAAGTCTAATTCCGTTAGCCGAATGAAACGTGCTTGTTCCAATTACTAGAATTAGAAATAGGTGGCCAAGTGGTGTCTGCGTTAGCTGTAGCATTGAATTCCAAACATCTGGTCCACCAATTATTGAACTGGTCTCAATCACATGACCTACAAAATAGACAAGCAAAAATACGCCAGTAAGTCTCTGAAGCCAGTAAGAAACTCTTTCCCATCCATATCCGAATGGATTCAGCCAAGCCTTTATACCCTCTCGATTTTCACTAGTCATAAAGTGGTTGCTGAATTTTACGTCCTTTTTCGCGTTCTCCATTAGTATTTCCTTTCCACTGGCGCATACCGAGTAAACGTTATAGGATGCCATGTTATTTTCGGCTCTGCGGTTGTGTGGTAGGCAAGTGAGTGTTTTAAATATTTCTCGTCGTCTCTATATGGGTAATCCAGACGAGCATGAGCTCCCCTTGATTCACATCGATTGAGAGCATTCACCAAGACGACCTCCGCAACATCTAGCATAGAATCGATCTCCATAACATTAATGAAATTAGTATTATACTCCGAAGCTCTATCATCAACATGTTTCCAAGTTTGTAACTTTAATTCTCTTAGCTCCCTAAGACCCTCGGTCAGACTTTTTTCGGTCCTGAACACATATGCCTTATCATCCATAATATCTGTTAAATGTTTTCTAACTTCATACGGATTTGCTTCTCCTTTTCCCCTAAAGATCCCGTCAAATATCCGTTTTTCTTCCTCACTAATTTGCTCTAATTGCGTAGACAAGCTTGTATCCAAACGTTTTAGAGCATGGTTTGCGGCATGTTCTCCCGTAATTTTTCCCCAAACTAAACATTCTGCCGTAGAGTTGGCGCCAAGACGATTAGCCCCGTGAGTACTATTACACGCCGCTTCTCCTGCAGCCCATAGTCCAGTTAATTCAGTCCCTCCTTGGATGTTAGCATGGATCCCTCCCATCATATAATGGCAGACGGGCCTAACTTCTATTGCCTCGTTGATAATGTCGACCCCTGAGAATTTAAAACCGATTTCCCTGATTCCGGCCAAGCGTTCTTTTATTTTTTCTGGTCCAAGATGGGTGAGGTCTAATTTAAGACAGCTCATTCCACTTTCATGTCTGAAACCTCTGCCCTCCTGAATTTCACGTATCATAGAGCGTGAAACTACATCTCTTGGCGCCAATTCGAGCTTCTCTGGAGCATATCTTTTCATGAATCGTTCATTCTGATTATTAATTAGGTATCCTCCTTCTCCTCTAGCTCCTTCGGTAATGAGTATCCCTGACGGTAGTATTCCGCTAGGATGAAACTGCACGAATTCCATATCCTTGAGGGCAAGACCCTTACGATAAGCCATATGTAGACCATCCGGAGTCGAGGAATAGGCATATGTAGAAAAGCTATAAATCCTTCCAGCGCCGCCAGTGCAAATTATACCTGCGCGTCCTCTTATCACATAGAAACTACCAGATTTCATTTCTATCGCGGTCAATCCACAGAATCCATTTTCATTAGAAAGAACCGAGGTGCAAAACCACTCGTTAAGGAAGTCAATATTCTCGTATTTTACGCACGTGTCATAGAGTGTCTGCATTTCGTAAAATCCCACTTTATCTTGAGCATAAGTGGCTCTCGGGAACGAATAGCCGCCAAATTTTCGTTGATCTATTCTTCCGTCATTTCTTCTTGACCAGGGCATACCCCAATGATCAAGTTGATATATTTCAACTGGAATGTTTTCGACCAAGAGTTCGGCCACGTCTTGGTCAGCAAGAAAATCGCTACCTTTAATAGTATCGTAAATATGAGATTCACGGTTATCTCCCTCGTCTTCGAATAACACTGCAGCAGTACCTCCCTCTGCCGAGACGGAGTGTGACCGCATAGCTTGCACTTTGGATATTACTGCGATACTTAGCTTCTTGCTTTTTGAAGCAGCCGAGATGGCCGCTCTAAGTCCCGCCAGGCCAGATCCGATAATAATAACATCATAAGAGATAATTTCTGTCAATTAGGATGCAGCTGCTCATCCATGATTTGATATTTGTTTCTCATAAATATCTTTAGACAATCAACCATGAATAGATTGGTTGCATTATCAAATCCAATATATAGAAGTGCGCGTTCAGTTGGCACGGTTCATTTGCTTTTTAATCTATTTTATTTTTTTAGTATAATGGTCTCTCTTCTCGATCTGGAGATACATTAACGCATATAACATTGTTTGAGTTTGCACTATGTAAAGTATTAATAAATACTTCCAGGTTAGGATATTGATTTAGCCCAGAAAATGCCCATCGAGTACGACGGAAAAATATACTTCTCACCTAACTCTTCTGACGATGTCTTGGTTGAAAAATCCAAGAAAAAATTGGTCGAAGAGGGAATAAAGCTTGAAGACATAGAAATTAACTATAACATACAAGAATTGGAAGTTGGCGATTTGTTTATAAACTACGACCCACCGGAGTTAGTGGTTCGTAAGGTCTATGAGAAGAAGTCTAATGGCATAATCAAAATGAGAAGCTGTGCTCTCATAAGGATTTAATCGATTGACAGCTTCTCTTGCAGAACTCTAGGTAGTTCATCAATTTCTTGAGCAAATTCCTGACCGTCATGCATTGACTTTACTGTCACGCGGCCATCCTTAGATTCTCTGTCCCCCACTATAACTGTGATCGCTGCTCCTCTCGCTGCAGCGTCTTCAATCTGTCTCCTCAAAGGTCTAGCTGAGAAGTCATAGTCTGTAATATAGCCTCTTTCTCGTAGATCTGACACTATGTCCATTGCCTTAGGTTTTGTGTCATTTGAGGTGAAAGCGACGTAAATCATTTTATTTTGTTCTATATTTCGACTTTTCTTGAGTGCGACAAGGATTCTTTCGACTCCACCAGCGGCTCCGGAAGCACCTACATCTTTCCTACCAAAAGCTTCGGTGAGCGTGTCATACCTTCCACCTCCTACGAGTGCACCTATGCTGACTGATGGGTCACTCGCTTCAAATACAAAACCGGAGTAATAATCCAATCCGCGTACTATTCCCAAATTTATTTCTACATTCCTAACATTGCGTGATTTCAATGATTCATTTAATTCAAACAGACGATTCCAATTCTTCAGCCGACCGGCATCGGCTTTTGAATAAACAGAGTCAGCATTCCCGTGTACACTTGATAGACTTATTAATTTATCTAGGACTGGAAGGCTCAGCTTTCCCTTGAATTCATTGTATACGGCCTCGTTGCCTTTTTTAGGCACCTTGTCCATAGCTCGAAAAATTTCGTTAATAACATGTCCGTCCGAAATCTGAAGGTAATCTTTTATATATTCTTCTAGCAACCTTCGATCATTTAACCCGATTATAACATTTTCTAATCCTAGCTTTTTCAACAGAACTGAGACAAATTGAATAATCTCGGCGTCAGATGCAGTATTGAATGAATCATAAATTTCAACGTCCCACTGGTGGAAATACCTATATCTGCCAGCCTGCGGCTCATCATACCTCCAGACACCATCAAATGCCGAAACTTTTATGGGCATCTTAAGATCTCTTCTAGATGTGGCATATCTGGTTAGCCCCACTGTCAGATCGAATCTGAGGGCTACATCTCGATTGCCTTTGTCTTTGAAGGTATAGATCTCATTCGAAATTGAAGGACCAGCCTTGACTTCAAGCGTAGATAACAATTCGAGGGTAGAAGGTGCGATTAATTTAAAATTAAATGCCCTAGAAGTGTCCAAAAAGGCATCTCTCATTTTTTCGATATTTGCGGCTTCTTCATAATCAATATCACGCATGCCCCTCGGTATTTCGAATTTCACAATCGAATGCAGACATTGTTCTCATTTAGATTTTGCGATTAGTTATAATAATTAATTATTCACAATCTAGTAGTTAATGAGACCCCTTCAATTTCGATACATAGATCATATCGCCGACACTATTGTTGAAGCGTACGGCGATAGTTTAGAGGAAGCATTTGAGAATTCAGCACTAGCTCTCGTTAATATCATGTTTGAAGTAGATCAAGTGGTTCCTAACAAGACTTTAAGAGTAGATATTCAAGAAAACGACATAGAGAACCTACTCTATTCCTGGCTTGAAAGAATCTTATTACTTATGCTAACCGATGAGTACATACCCTCAGAATTTGATGCAAGAGTGGTTATGGAAAAAAGCAAAATTTTTCTAACCGCGGATGTTAATGGTGAAAATATTGACTTGCAAAGGCACAGATATCACATCGAGGTCAAGGCAATAACCTACCACGAAATGAGCATCAAACAAGAAAGAGATAAATTTACAATACGATATCTTGTTGACCTCTAAAACTCGTGCATCTATGCACGCTCAACGCCGAATTTAACAAATCTTAAATACTGAGTCTAACCTTTAGGTTTTTAAGTATTATGAGTGAGGATAAGAAAACAGCTGGCTCATCCCAGACAGGTGCAACTCCCTTGTTAGAGCTTTCGGAGAAGAATTTTGACGATGCAGTTAACGCAAATAAACCAATTTTAGTTGATTTCTGGGCTACGTGGTGTGGACCTTGCCAATTTATGCTTCCAATATTTGACAAACTGGCAAAAAAATATGGCGAAAAAGTTTCATTCGGTAGACTTAATGTGGATGACAACCAAGGAGTCGCTATGAGATTCGATGTTTACGCCATACCTACATTCATCATTTTCATGAACGGCAAGGCTGTCGATCGAGCTGTGGGGGCAGTTGGTGAGAAGGGTTTGGAAGGCCTCTTACAGAAGTATCAATAATATTTCGTTACCTTAAGAAGTTCGTATCTCGACAATTATCGCAGGGTTTTAAAAATAACCAAAGACTGGATCGTCCTTTCTTTTTATTAGTAAAATTGCTTCGAATACGTCCTTTTCTTCATTAGTTAGTCTATAACCAAACCTCTCGATTAGCATCTTGGCATTTCGGCTATTTAGATCAGTATAAAAGAAGTCTCCCTCATTAATTTGTCTGCCTATTGTAGGCTCTCTAATTGAAATGGCAACTTGCATGCCTGTTGTTGCTTCATTAATAGTCTTGCCGCTATCTTGGATTTGGTGTACAGTTCCGATTTTTTTGCCAGAATCATTTATGACTCTAACCTTCTGTCTGAGTTTTCCAACCAGAATTTCTGCACCAAAGACAGCAGGACTATTTCTCCTAAATATAAATCCCTTCATAAATTGAAATTTGCAAATCGGCGAGATTTCATTAAAAACGATAGATTCCTCATGTTCCTTTTGATACTTTGCCCAGTCCACATAACTACGTACAAGATTATAAATAAT
>DATBGR010000618.1:0-18645 GCA_036557905.1 Nitrososphaeraceae archaeon
CCAGTTAGATATAATATTCTAATATCATTTCAATACTTTCTTTATCCTCGTCATCACGTACGTATTCTTCGTACTTTGTAAAGTCAAGTGGAGTAATCATGCCAACAAGTTTGCTAGTATCTTTAGAATTACCATCAACAACAAGCAAATGCCTAACATTGTGTTTCAACATCAAATCTGCAGCAATCGACGGAGACGAGTTAGAGTCAATAGTAATCAATGGAGCTGACATTATTTCTTTATTTTTGACTTCAGTCGTACGTACATCATTAATGCACACTTTTCTAACCAGGTCACGTTCGGTAACCAAGCCTGTTGGTTTACCGTCGCTATCAACAACAAGCAATGAACTTACCTTATTATCTTTCATTTTCATTGCAGAATTTTGAATAGAAACCGACTCTTCTATTGTAAATAAATTTTTCCTCATAAGGTCCCTAACACTTGTAGTCATTACTACAGTATATACGGTCTGACTTTTTAAGATATACTCCATACAATCTTGAGCTTTAGTCAAACTATGACGCGCATATTGGACTCGGATATACTCTGGCATAAGGTCTATCTACTTCTGTATTCTCAAGGAAATATTGAACGTGTTACTAATACCAAAGAAAAAAGAAGTTCTAATCTCGCTCCTAATAGTTACCAACGTCGGACTGCTTTATTGAATTATGTTATTGAATTATGTAATACAACCATTTTTACAACTTAGTAAAGTAATCTTACGCTCCACTTGTTTAGCAAACTTTCTAACTTCAGAAAATTAAGCAATGTGAATGCTCTGCATTGCACTGAAGACGAAATTAAAAAATATTATGAATCCTATCTCGCCTTTATGATCTTGGATACAATTTTGGTTTCAAATGTGATGACACAGAAAGTACTAACTGATACTGAAGAACAAAATATTATGAGCGCATGTAGAATCATGTCGGAAAATAAAATTGGATCGGTTGTCATTGTCAAATTAGCAGGAAAAAAGAATCCAGTGGGAATAATTACTGAACGAGACATTGTACATATACTGGGGAAATTTGATCCCTTATTGCTGCAAGCTCCGTTGCGTAGCTTCATGAGTAAACCGTTAATAACTGTTGAAAATAACGCGACGATAAATGACGCAATGAAAATAATGAACAACAGGGATATCCGTAGACTTGTAGTTACTAATGAAGATAAGATGGTTGGAATAATAACGGACAAGGATATATTCAAATCGATAAGCAACAATCCTGAGTTATTAACAGAATTCTACAATGACACCTTTCCTCTAAGACTCAGTCAAATGAATGAGAGATTCACAGAATACTATTTTGACAATTTGAGACCAGATTTATAACTCAAAATGAATTTATCACTGTTAATTCAGTGTAACACCAACGTCAACTCGATAATTACTGTCCATCCCTCTGATTTTTCTCCTTTACTCCCAATTTCTTAAATCGCCTTCTAACAGGCCACTTCCCAGATGAATCCTATCAATATGTGAAGACAAATCTGTCTTGTCATTGAATTCAGATTGACAATATGGACATTTTATAATTATTGTAGATTGAGAGGTCGACAGTTCGAGCTCGGCAAGGTCTATGCTTCGAATGAGTACATTTCCAACAAGAGACATTAGTGTTACCATGCCGGCTGTCTTCCCGTCATCGTCGATTACTGGGAGACGTCTTAATCCTTTCTTCCTCATTATCATAATCGCATCCACACAGGACGTCTTTTTGCCAATTGATACTAGCGGTGAACTCATAATCTTACTGATCCTAACTTTGAATATTCCTTTAGCCTCCGCTACTACACGATATAAAATATCTCTTTCAGTTACAATCCCCTTGATTATGCCCGACTGAGGATCCCCAACCAACACGCTTGAAATACCTCTGTTTCGCATTTCTTTAGCTGCCTCAATAATGCTTGTAGATAAATCAAGAATGACAGGACTCTTATCCATTATTTCGCTAACTTGGAGTTGAAGGTTTTCTTTAGTTCGCAATTCCATTGATCATTAATAAAGGAAGAACAATTTATGGTAATCGTTTGCAATGTATTGCAGTGCAGACATATTGAATTCCTTATCGTTTATACAAGTTCTTGTAGGATTAATTTGATCATCAATAGTTGTGATTAAATAGGAGAGAATGATAGATTGATTGTCAAGCTGGCAATCATCCTTCCATATCAACCCAATAATTATTATTTGTATAGATTACGTTTCTAAAAATCTATTTTACCACCAGAACAGGACAGGGTGAATTGGTTACTACGCCAGAGGCTGTACTGCCAAGCATGAATCTATATTCTGATGTGCTTCTAATGCCAATCACGATTATATCTATATTTTTTTTCTCGGCATAATCTGTTATTTCCCTTATTACAGAGTCGCTAGTTACGACGTCAATTTCAAGCTTAACATCTGCACTTTTGTATTTTTGTCCAAGCTTGTCTAGAAAGTCATATTCGCCTTGTGTTCCTCTTGTAAGTATCTTGTCTGGAGTTTGCTTACCGGGGGGCAGTATCACATATAATGCGATGACACGTCCGTGAAGCCCCAAAGCTAATTTTATTGCATAATCTGCGGCCTTTATAGAATTCTCCGAGCCATCCACTGCAACCAAAATATTATTTATTTTCGAATCTTGAGACATCTCTTGTCTTAAACTGATAGGTGCAAGGAAGTTTAATTTCTTTTTGGATATATAGCCACCAAGTTGTGATTCGAATATACGAATGAAGCGTATTATCACATGGTTCAGGTTTGTTTAATCCTCAACGACTCATTGAAGTATTCTTTCCATAGTTTGGTGACCAAGATTAATTTTACGAAACAGTATTTAGTTAGCATATCAATACAAGGTTCGAACACAAAATGTTTTCCAAGGTTGTTAACGTTTCGACACCAATTTCGCACATTAGAAATAACTCTGTCATTGCGATTTCAGGTTTCAATATGGCCACAACTCCCGAATATCTCATTCTCGAACTATACAAGTCATATTCTCATGTTGGCAGTCCGAATAATCTTTTCATAATTTCGGATGCACTTCCGGCTGTACCTGGAAGAGCATTAGACATTGTCGCTCAGAGTTTATACCATGATCCTAATCAACAATTTCTTAAGGGAGCTTTAATGCCATTCTTAGGTTTTTCTCCTTGGCTACAGAAGCTCGTAAGTGAGGACAGGATAGAATGCTATGGATGGCCAATCGGAATTACTGCATATTGGTTCAGAGAAGTATCATCCGGAAGACCAGGGCTCCTAACGAAAATAGGTGTTGATACTTTCCTCGACCCTAGAAGGGAGGGAGCTGCGCTAAATGAACGTGGAAAGAAGAGTAGATCTTGTAAAGTTAGCATTATTGACATAAGCGGAGAGGAATATCTCCTTTACCAAGCGCCTAAGCCTGACTATGCGCTGATAAGAGCAAGTACCGCGGATGAAACCGGTAACCTATCAATGGAAGATGAAGGTACTAGGGGAACTGTACTTAGTATAGCACAGGCTGCAAAGGCTGGACCAAAGCAGGGAACAGTTATGGCTCAAGTACGCTGGTTGACCAAGTCGTGGACGATTAACCCTCGAGAGGTGGATATACCAAGTCCTCTGGTAGACTTTGTTATAGTTTCTCCAAAAGAATATCACTCACAAGGTGGAACTATAGAATATGATCCTAGTATTTCTTACAGAATAGTTCCACCAATAACTGACAGGTTGATTGACACTGTTACCATAGGGGAGAAGAAGGAATATGAACACATAATAGCTAGGAGAATTCTGCTGGAGCTCATCAAAATATTTGAAGAAAAGAACGCTCCTGTTTTAGTAAACTTGGGAATAGGTATACCAGCTCTAGTATCGTTAGTTGCTGCTGAAGAGGAAGTTACAGAATTCATTGTTACGGTGCTTGAATCGGGACAATGGGGAGGAATTGCACTTTCAGGTACCGACTTTGGTTTAGCAGTAAGCCCTTTCGCATTGTCGACCATACCGGATATGTTTTCCAACTTTGAAGGGGGCATAATAGACGTTGCATCTCTTGGGTTTTTGCAAGTAGACAAGGAAGGTAATGTAAATCCCTCAATACTTCCTCACAGGATTTTTGGACCTGGTGGATTCCCGGTAATTGCCGGAGGCGCTCCAATAACGTACTTTGCTGGTGCATTCATGGGTGGTGAAACCAAAATTAACATTCTGCAAAATAATCTGAACATTATCCAGGACGGCACGATACCTAAATTTGTTGACGAGGTGTTCAAGGTAGTCTTTAGCGGCAAACAGGCCATAAAATTCCAAAAGGAGATACTCTATGTTACCGAGAGAGCGGTTTTTAGGTTAACCCGTGAAGGCCTGGTGCTTGAAGAAATTGCACCCGGTATAGAACTTGATAAAGATGTATTATCTAAAATGAAGTTTAAGCCTATCATAAAATCCTCAGTAGGTACCATGGATGAAAAGCTCTTTAGAGAAGGCAAAATGGGGTTGAGAGATGAGATAATTAAGATATTTAAGCGATGACTCAACAGTCGCAAGTTGAGCAGAACAACCATCAATCAAACTTATGTTTCTCTTATCAATAACGGAAAGTTCTAGCGGTTGTCCAGAGGTCTAACCGTAATGGTTAGTAACTACTACAATCAATTTAGATAGTAAACTTAGCAAGCGAATGATACTTATTCAAGGATTAAAAGTACATCTCCTGTTTTAACTGACTGTCCTTTTTGTATTAATAGATCTCGTATTCTTCCAGTCGAAGGTGCTCTAATTAAATTTTCCATCTTCATTGCTTCAAGAATAATCAAGAGATCACCTTTTTTTATTTCTTGACCTACCTCAGCCATGACTTCAACAATTCTTCCTCCTATAGATGCTCTTATCTCTTTACTTTCGATGACATCTGTCAGACTTCTTGAGACTGTGTAGGATATCCCGTTAATTATAAGAAATGAGACTGTTCCTTCTTCTATATAATCGAGATGAAAGGATTTCCCTTCCAGAGTAATGAGATCATCGCTCAAGTTTATCTCTATCTCTTTCCCATTGACCCTGGCCTTACTCCCGAATATAACAATATCATAGTTGTTTCCGTTAACTTCAACAATCATTTCATTTATTCCACTCAAAGAAAGGATCAATATGTTGGTCGTCTTTGCTCCAATCAAATCTGCTCCTATCCCAAAGATCTAATTTATTTTTTGGTAGAAAATGGAGCTTCTTAGGCATAACTAAAAAAAGAGCTGCTGCAATTTCTCCCTCTTTTGAAGAAAAGTACTTTAATTGATTTACAAAAGATGTGTCGTAATTACCTTCAAGGAATCTCTTATCCTTCAATGCCGAAACGTGAAAAGGTATTGTTGTAGGTATACCAGAGATTCGAAAGGAAGATAGTGATCTTATCATTTTTTCTATAGCTTCATTTCTATTATTACCGAAACAAATGAGCTTGGATATGAGTGAATCATAGAAAGAGGGAATAGAATATCCAGCGAACATTGCCGTATCAACTCTAACTCCTTCTTCCTTTGGAGGATCGAATTCCTTAATAGTCCCTACATGAGGAACAAATGTTATTGGGTGCTCTGCATTTATTCTACATTCAAGTGCATGTCCTTTAGTTTTTACATCAGTCTGTTTTATTGTCAAGCCTTTTGAAGTCGATACGTGAATCTGTTGTTCAACTATATCGATTCCCGTTACCATTTCAGTTATCGGATGTTCTACTTGTATCCTTGAATTAAGTTCCATGAAGTAGAATTTTCCGTCTTTATAGAGAAATTCAACGGTTCCTGCGTTTGTATAGGCCATTTTCTTAGCGATTGATACGGCCATTTTAGTTAACTTATTCCTAATTTCTGGTATTAGTGCAGGAGAAGGAGTCTCCTCTATGAGTTTCTGGTGTCTCCTTTGTACAGAACATTCTCTTTCACTCAAATGAATTACATCTGATTTATCTCCTATAATTTGAACTTCAATATGTCTGGGATTTTGAATGTACTTTTCAATGTAAACTCTATCAGATCCAAAGCTAATCGATGCTTCATTCTTGGAAGATGCAAAGGCGTATTGCAACTCTTGGTAGGTGTTTACTATTCTAAGACCGCGTCCTCCACCTCCTTTCACAGCCTTAATGATTAGGGGAAAACCTATTTTTTCAGCCAATGATGCTGCTTTATCATGCATTGATATTTCCTTGCCTTCAACTATAGGTGCAAATTTTGACGCAATTTCCCTGGCCCTAACTTTATCTCCTGATAGTCGCAGCGTTTTTGAAGACGGTCCTACAAACGTAATGCCATTTTTTTCACAAGTCTCGGAAAACTCAGCGCTTTCTGCAAGAAAGCCATAACCTGGATGTACAAGATCACATCCTAGCTTCTTAACAGCATCGATAACTTTTTCTATGCAAAGGTAACTCTCAACAGGTGTCATACCTCCTATGTTTATTGCCTCATCGCAATATTTGACATGGAGGGAATTCTTATCGGCGTCTGAATAAATGCCACAAGGGCTAATTCCTAACTTTCTGCAACTCCGGACTATCCTTGTTGCTATTTCGCCTCTGTTCGCGATTAGTAGCTTAGACAACGAGTGAGGAAGATCGTAGTGGCTTAAAAATTATTCTGGTTTATATCCACGGGAATTAGCGTAATGCAATCCTGTAAATGACCCGTGCAATGATATAAAGTTCAAGTGATCATTATTCACCTTTTAGATCTGCGTACGTTGAGGCAAATGTATGAGTAGCCGAATCACGATACTAAAAAATATTTAAATCCATTCTTTGCCAATAAATTTAACCTACATAAGATAAATTTATCCCGTATTATAAAATATGAATCAGAAACATCGAATAATTGCATATTTCTTAGCAGGATTATGGGCCCAGAATTTGATGTCATTGGAATTAGAGATTAAAAATTATTAAAGATGATGAGATGACTACATGCAGAAGAGCAAATTAAAGAGTAAATGAAGCGATCCGAAATGGCAGTGGATTCATTTATCCAAAAATTGGAACGTACATGCTCGAAACTTGTAGCAAATTTATTAAATTTATCTATAATTTTATGCCATATATTACAAATTTGAGCCATGCATAATTTCCCAATAGTTACTAAATATAAAGCTAAATACGAGACTGTTGAATCCTACTATGTGCAGGATTCGAGTCACCTGTCACATTTTACTGTCGTAGAAAATTAGTGATTGAACATATGAATCCACTTTTAGGAACAATTTCCATGAATAATCAATATAAAAACTGGAGAGTGATAAATGAAATACTTCTAACCTTTAATCTATAAGTTAACTAGATTTGATATAGATTATAGTAATTCATCATCCATTAATTAGTTACCATTTAGAGTAATGTAGTAAACGAAATAAAAGATGAACGAGAGGTATTCCCAATGTTCAGTTAATTTGGTAATAACAGGATTTATGCATGAGATTTTAAAAATTGAGATGTTTAAGGACCCAGTGACTTTTGCTTGCTTTTTTGGTCATTTTTCCTTTTTGTTAGAATTAAGCATAATATAATGATGGAAATTAAGGCTATCGATGCAGAAGATATTATATGAAAACTATATTGAAAAGCAATAATCATAGTCATGACTAAACCTAATATTGCAAGTATAGGTAGCTTCTTAACGGTAAATGGTGACGTAAAAGGTCTATGTAAGTTAGGTTGTTTGAATCGAAGACTTATTACAGATAGGTTAACCAGTGCAAATACTACAAATATACCGAACACTGAAATACCAGCAACATCGACCAGTCTGCCTGAAAATAAAATAATAGTTGCCACAGTAAAAGCCATAGTAAATATTGTTTCTAACCATGGCGTCTTTCTAGAGGTGTGAACATCAGCAAGTATAGTAGGAATAGCCTCGTCATACTTTGCAATTCCAAAAATTATCCTCGATCCCGAAATTAGCATCATTAGAACTGTATTAGTTGTAGCAAAAAGTGCGATAATACTTAGAATGACTATCCCTTTGTTCCCTAATGCTTTGGATGCCGCAAGCGCAAGAGGAGCATCAGAATTGGATAATTCTTCCCATCCTACCAACGCAATGGTAGATATAGCAACTAGCGTATACATTATCGTAGTAACTAATATCGAAACTATCAAAGCTCTCGGAATCACTCTCGTTGGATTTTTAGTTTCTTCAGAAATATTAGAAATATTTTCAAATCCATAGTATGCAAAGAATACAAGTGCAGTCGAGGCTAGTATAGTTGAGACAATAGCAGCGTGAGAAGTATATGCCGTGCTTGGCATTTCCAAATAATTGGTATCACTAAATGAACCAAGAGATAATGCTAAGGCTATTATAATTAGCAGTCCGGAGACTTCCACCAAAGTAAATACATTGTTTACCCAGACTGATTCCCTGATCCCGTAGTAATTCAGAAATGATAGTATTAAGATGAGGGCTATTGCATATAGAATGGGTGGATATTGTGGCAGAAAAACAGCTAAATAACCTGAAAAACCTATTGCGACTGTGGCAGCAGAAGTTATCGCTACAAAAACCGTTAGACAACCAACAAATAGAGCCAGAAAATTATTCCCAAACCCCCCTTTGACATATACGTATTCGGCAGCGCTTTTTGGGAACATTGATGATAATTCGGCATAGCTTAATCCAGTAAAGGATGCAATAGCTGCCGCCAGCAAGAATGAAATCCAGATTGCATTTCCCGAAAGAGCTGCTACATCTCCAATTAGCACATATATTCCAGCACCTAAAATTAGTCCTATTCCGTACATTACAACTTGAAATAGTGTAACACTTCGTCTGAGCTCAGGAGCGGAATCTTTGATACCCACGATATGCCTTTTAATCTGTTGTTATGTAAATCATTACATCAAACGAAAGTAACTGATCTAGAATATTTTACTCGCGTCCATCGAATACTAAATGATTAAAATAAGTCAGGCAATCCAATATTATGAAATACTCTATCGAAAACTTTGTCTATGGAGCTATAGACGGCGCTGTGACAACATTTGCAGTTGTGACGGGGGTTATAGGTGCGTCCCTCTCGCCATCAATCATTGTGATATTGGGATTTGCGAATTTACTGGCTGACGGATTTTCTATGGCTATTGGAAACTATCTGGCAGTAAAAACGCAGAATGAATTCATTCAAAGAGAAAGGAAAAGAGAAGAGTGGGAAATTGATAATCGTGTAGAAGAGGAGAAACAGGAAATTCGAGACATATATCTGAAAAAAGGTTTCAAAGAGGAACTATTGGATGAAATTGTGAGAATAATCACATCAAGACGAAAAGTGTGGATAGATACAATGATGATAGAAGAACTTGGATTAATTGAAGGCAAATACAGTCCCACTGTTAGTGCTGTAAATACTTTCTTGGGATTTAACGCCATAGGTATAATTCCACTAATCCCTTTCATTTTTATTTATGTGTCGGGTTTGAGTATTTCTATTAGTAACGCCCTGTTATATTCGACAATAGCCACAGTAAGTTCATTTTTTTTGATTGGAACTATCAGAGGAAAAGTGGTATACAAGCCTATGATCAGATCAGGTTTAAATACAGTATTGATAGGAGGAGCAGCCGCTGCTGTTTCTTACGGGGTCGGATATCTATTAAGCACGATTGTTCTCTAATTCTAGAGGCAATAATACCTTTAATTTCAGAGCTTAACTTGTTGTATCGTGTTACTTACAATATAATAGACGCGTAAAGATTAAATTTGTTAAGATTAGCATTGGAGAGATGAAAAAAATCTTATATATTTCCTTAATTCTAGGTGCGTGTTTACCTCTTGTTGTCCTCCACAGTTATGCTCAGAACACCACTAGCACGTTCCATAAGGATGTTGACCTCAGCCCAATAGAAGCTGTTATCATGATAAACGAAGATCAAAACAAGAGTGCATTTTTCCAGCCTGCGAGCATTACTGTTCGAGTCGGTGGTGAAATATTAATAGCAAACAACTCTACGTCGGATCATTCTGTTACAAGTGGATCAGGTCCTGATGATCCTACGTCTGGAAAATTATTTAATACTGACATTATTAAACCAAAAGGATTTGTGGAATACGTTACTCAAAACTTAGCACCTGGTAATTACTCCTTCTACTCTGCGAGCGACCCGAAACTCAAGGGCGAGCTTCAAGTAGTTCCTTCAAAATAAATTAATTGATACAAAACTTTTTTTATATTTAATGTGAAGGTTTATGTCTTATTCCAAATATACGAGCCTGAAAAATTTCCGTAACTTAAAGCTGAGAAGCGATACACATGATTGCACTGCATTCTAACTTCTTTAATACAGATCTAGAGTATGACACCTATGCCAATTGATCCGGATTTTCCGAGGAAGCTTCATGTAGTCGGTATACACAAGCATGCGGATGGCAAGCAACATCATTTGGTCTGGGGGCCTGGAAAAAAAGATGGAGAGTCCTCTACAGATAAATTAGTTCAACAATCGTATGAGGAAAGAAAAGAACAATATGTTCCCTTAGGAATTCATGGCACGATAGTGGCCGTAGATTGGGATTCGTGTATAGCATGTGGAGCTTGTATAGAAGAATGTCGACCACGGGTCTTTCAATGGTATAGAACTGAACACGATATTCCAGCTGTTGAAATGTTAAATATAACTAGTGCGGGGATAGGAGAATATAGAGACAAGAATGGCCGTAAGGACTATACCGATAAACCTGATCCTGTTCGGGAGAATGATTGTAATTGCTGTATGGCATGTGTTGCGGCATGTCCAACTCAAGCAATAGAAGTATATCAGGACAACATGGAATACCATAATAAAGCATCTGAAACATTCCTTAATGTAGATTCATTTCAGAAAAAATGAGCTTTCAAAACATTTCAATGTGGAAGTTGGCACTTATTTTCATTGTTGCTGGAATAGTTATAATATTGGCATTGTTGGGTTCATCTGCAAAAAATTTGTTTAGTAAAGCCATTACTGAGGATGTTCCTGTCAAACTGAAGAAAGATAACGATTGTGTAGTCGAGCCATCAGACAGTATACCGCGGGTGATTTCAAATTGCAATTATGCTGTTGGAGATATCTTGTCGGTAACCTATAAGCCCAGTCAGCCTGCGGTTGAAAAGTATGAGTTAAAGAATTCTTCAAGCTCCAAATAAAGTAACAATCTATAATACTTTTCACACTTTTATAGTTATTTTAATTTATTTTATTATCATTATTCGACAAGAAAGAAAGATGTAACTCACGTAAACCTGGATTCTAAAGACGTAAGCCCAAGCCACGAAACAATGAAATACTTCCAATAAACTTTTCTACTGATCATAAATTAATGCTATCTCACCCTCACTTCATGGTCTCTGAGGGTTATCTAGCAATACCTGAAAAACACCACAAATTCATAGCAAGTCTAAGGACTCCCTACGGCAAAGAACAGAACCGACCCTGCAAAAGGAGCAAACATCATATGATGATTTACAGAATGCATTAAGGTTAAACCTAAAAGATTACCAAATAGAATATTCAGACAACGTGCAGTGTATTTCACTGCAAAATGCAAACAAAGTCCTTATAATATCATCTATCTATTGTTATTAATCACGAGACATTGGATCGTGGGAGGATTGGCCCCTATTGTTAATCATATCCAGTCCTCCCATGTGAACCAGTTTTGATGAATTGTTAGATACATTAAGGTTAAGTTTAAAAGGATATAGTATTGAATAACTGAAGCTTCTTAAAGTATGTTGAACAAAAGCTTACAGTTATTTCTTACCTTAGACATAAACATTCTAAAAGTCAAATTTCATCTACATTTATTAACTGTGAGTTATGATTTCATCTTAATAAATGATAAACTATGATAGAAGAGCAAGGAACGGAATTAATCCATGTTTTGATTTCTCTTGCCGTTCTTCTATTTGCAGCTAAATTATTTGCTGAACTTTTTCACAAATTTAAAATTCCTGTCGTATTAGGCGAGTTATTGGCAGGAATAATAGTAGGACCTTATGCAATTGGTGCTTTGCCCATTTTTGAAGGTAAACCTCTTGTCATCTTAAACGAAACTGTCCTTCAGATAGGTGAAATAGCAGGAATAGTGATATTGTTTATCGCTGGACTTGAAATTACTCCAAGGGAGTTCTTGAGAGGAGGTGCAGCATCATTCACAATAGGTGCATGCGGAGTTATTGTTCCGTTCTTTCTAGGGTATTATATGTTTGCACTATATGGATTGCAGGCCTTACAGTCCATTTTAGTTGCTACAGCCCTTACTGCAACTAGTGTTGCGATAACGGTTAGTGTGCTTACTGAATTAGGAAAGATGCAAACAAAAGAAGCGAAAATAATTTTGGGAGCAGCCATAGTAGATGACATTCTTGCTATTGCAGTTCTATCAGTTGTTGTTACCATGGTTCAAACTGGTAACATGGCCCCAAACATTATTGAAATCATGTTTCTAATACTAAAAATATTAGGTATATTTGTTTTGTTACTCATTGGAGCCATAGTCTTTATACCAAGAATAGTAAACACAGAAAGATTATGGAAGGCAAGGGGTAGTGTCGAAGGTATTGTTACCGCATCATTTTTTGGTGCATCTGCCATAGCCGCCGCAGTAGGATTATCTCCAATAGTGGGAGCATTTTCTGTGGGTATGGCAGTAGCTAGCACAAAAATAATTAAACGAGTTGAAGAATATGTCGATAAATTAGAAATTATATTTGCCCCATTATTTTTTGCGATTATTGGAGCTCAGGTAAATCTTACCGGAGTCAATTTAGATGTTCTCTTCCTGTCGGCAATTATAATTGTCATTGCTGTCCTCAGTAAGTTAGGAGGATGTGGTTTACCAGCACTCATGTTTTTGAGGAATAAGTCAAAAGCTATGAAGGTAGGTATAGGAATGATTTCAAGAGGTGAAGTAGGACTAATAGTTGCTGGCATCGGCGTAACCTCTGGTGTTTTATCATCAAACATCTACACGACACTAATTATTGTGGTTGCTGTAACTACGTTAATTACACCCGTGTGGTTAAAGAAGGCTTATAGTAAAGAAGAAAATGTTGTAGACGTCGACTAAAGTCTACATATCTCAATTAGATTTCCGGATATAGCAATTAACTAGCAATACAGAGTAGCAGAATCATTTTGCGATTCAGTTTCTATGTGGTCTTACAATTGCGTTTACGATATCTTTTTCTGTAATGATACCAACTAGCTTCTCGGGAACTCTTTCCTTATCAGTTATAGGAAGTCTGCGAATATTTTTCTTACTCATAATTTGCATAGCTTTAGATAGAGTCATAGCAGGACTTCCCTTGACCAGTGGATATGACATAAATGATCTTATTGGAACTTGAGGACTAAATAGCTCCATGAGACCTATTAGTTTGACTACATCTCTTTCGGTGATTATACCTACAGGAACAGCCCCTTCCATTGTCGACTTTACTATAACTACAGAGCCAACATTATTATCATACATACTTTTGCAAACGGACTGGATGGTAGAGTTTACCTTTGCTGTGATCACTTTCTTAGTCATAAACTTTGCGGTATGCATTGAATAAATGTCCATTATACGTACAACCATTATCTTTGTAATATTGTTTTATATTTCAGAAAGGTTAACCAGATAAATTTAGTCCAGCTCCAAGTTTTTGATGAACAGCATACTTTCATATCGCAGTCGAAGTCCTGAAAATAGAATAAGTTTCGGCAGCGTCGCTCATTCATGTTGTCTTATTTTAAACTGTGTGACTCCTGCGCTTGATAGAGCGGGTTCGAGTGTTTTAGTTAAAGTTTACTAAAAGTTTATTCAGTCGTAGCTGAACCCGCCTACTGGCAAGGTTCAAATCCCACCCGTTCCAGACGTATTTACTTTTCTGCTTTTATTAAAATAATACTCTACATAGAACCGCCGCCTTTTATGGTCAAAAACGGCTCACAACCCTCCAAGGAGGATCCATATATAGCAACTCATATTTCTTATACAGTTACTTAAATCCTTCAAATCCATTCATTAACATGGAATGGTCTTTCTTTTTACAACATTTGCAATGGACTTTGAGGCAATCTCTTCCCATCTTATGATTACATTCTTCACAAGTACATATGCTATCAGAAAAATTCTTATGATGGTTATCAACGGTCATTTATGATCATGATCTATTGCACTACATTATATTGTATGCTTTCCAATTTACGGTTAAGGGTTCACTGAAATCACTTAACTCAACAGATTGAAAGAGTGGCGGATTAAATGCCAAAAAAAACAACTCAGATTTGTTCGATTTTTTGGGGATTTCTGTGACCGATAGCGTAGTGGGTACCGACTAGACAGTTGTATATTTGCATTAATTAGTAAGTTCGACCGAATATTCAACCGGATCCCGACGGCTTCACCTATCAATTTAATCCTGAATAATAGTATCCATTTTCATTTTAGGAATATTTGCTGATTATTATTTTTTATAACAGAAAACGAGATAAAGACTTACTGGTACTTCATAACCTTCCTCAATATTTTTGATTTCAAAATATTTCGCTAAAAATGACTCTATTTGCCCCACGGTAAAAAATCTAATTTGAAATCCATTCATTTCATAAATATTGGTATCTATTTTCTTGCCTTTATTATACAAAACATCTTTATCACTTCTAACCGAAAAATACAGCAAACCCTTGTTTTTTAATACTCTACTGGACTCTTTGAAAAGAAACCTGAGTTCCTCATCAGTGAAACGCATATTATAAAACATATGGGAATAAACTGCATCAAAAGCGCTACTATCAAATGGTAAAGCGTGTCTTGCTTCAAAATGCCTTAAATCTAATGAAATATTTTTTTGTCTTATTTTTTCATACATATTTTCAATTGCTATTTTAGAAGAATCGATAGCGTGAACATCTAAACCATTTGATGCAAAAAATATTGTGTCTCTGCCTTGTCCACAACCTAATTCTAATATTTTCTTAACGTGATATTGCTTAAATTCCCTATAACACTTTTGAGCAAAATCACTGGGGTCTTCTCCAAAGAATGCTGAATCATTAGAATAGACCTTATCCCAAATTCCAGCCACAATAATCACGAGTTTTGATCCTATTTGACTTTTGATAGTATTATCTCAATTTAATTATGAGATTATTCATAAAAGTTATGAGAACGCCAGTCCCGACGGACCCGATATATAATATACATATTTTATAATTTTCTTCTGAATGTTATACAAATGCAATTATTCGTCAGAACTAAATTAAAGAACGGATCATTTTGCTCTTAGAGCATTCAATATTACTCCTATATCCAATGCTTCCTGAAACAAAGCACCAACCGAAGGAAGAATCACACCAAAACTTGCAAAAATCATTAAAAGAAAGGAGGACAAATTGTTTGACCTGATTGAGGAAAGACACAGTATATCTGAAGAGGAGGACCTACTCCTGATTAAACACTATGAAAGATGTCATATCCAAGCTGGAGGTAAGATAAGGACAGAACATATGTTAAAACTGATAGATTATTTGGAGACCAAGGAATCGATGAAATAGTGCAAGGTCCTGACATTTTTAAGGTAATAGTAGCATATATTATGCTGTATGATTTCCTAGTCTTTAATTAGAACTGTTACTTATTTGTATGCATGGCGCAACTAAAAAAACTTGAGATAATAATCCCTCATAGATGGCTGAGCGAGATTGATGAAGTGCTCAAGGGCATGCAAATAGGAGGAATGAGCGCAGTTCAGATTGAAGGGAGAGGTAAGGTAAAACCTCTACCTGTTGCTGTTGAAAGAGGTACCAGAACTGCAACACCGGAATTCATACCAAGAACAAAAGTAGAAGTGATAGTCAAGGACGACATGGTGGAAGAGATAACGCAAAAGATCCTTGATAGATTTGGAGGAGATCCGAACCTAGGAGGTAAGATTTTCATATCAGATGTAGTAGGCGCGATAGATTTCGTGACCAAAGAAAAAGACGAGCAAGCAATCTGATCACATACAACATCATTGGAGCCTTGTCACCTAATCTATCAACTTAGGGAAGGACGGTTACCTTTCCTACCATGGTTGGATGCACCCTACAGAAGTACGAGAATTCCCCAGGATGCACAAATTTGTGCGAATAAGTCTTAGATGGCATTATAAGTGCTGTTAAGCCAGAATCAAATAATTCTCCTGCGCTGACAGTGTTAGGCGTACCAGATGTGACAGTATGCATATTATTGTCTATGTTACTCCATACAATTGTAGTTCCAACTTGGATGTTAATCGGATTTGGTGAGTACGATTTATTGCCAAGTGTAGCTGCTCCCTTCAATATGAGGACCTCACTTGTTCTTGTATTATTAGAAGTGGATGCTTTAGAAGAAGGCTCTTGAGGTTCCGTTTCACGTGCCACTCCATGATCGTTACTACTAGGATGAATAGCAGAATTAGTAACGGTTGCATTTGGATTTGCCTTCTGTAAGGCCCTTGTCAAATTCGCCTGCCAGTCCACCATGCTTATTGATTTTGTAGTTGCTATATCCTTTCCATCTATCGCATTTGCAGGTGGGTTTGTCACATTAAAGTATCCCATCGCTCCCCTCTCTTCAGGAATGCCATGGGAATGAAATACGAATTTACCTGACCAAGGCCATTTGGCCTCGAGTATAGCTGCGTTCCCTGATCCTAATTCCCATGACTGTATTTTCAATGGTGGATTCTGCCAGATACCTGAAGGATATGCTCTAAACAAAGTTCCATGCACATGCATGCCGAAAGATGGAGAAAGCCCCAAGTTTACGAGGTAAATTCTTGCAGTCTCATTCGTTCTTACAGGAAGGGGGCTTTTCATATAACCTTCGACGTAACCATTGAACATATAATATTCTGGTATTGGATTTAGTTGATTTTGAGTATCGTATTCTCCACTGACAAGGACAAATTCTCTTGCTGGAGGCAAAGGATTTTTCGGATATACAATGAATGCGCCGTACAGACCCATCCTTACATGCTGCATTACTGGAGATACATGACAGTGATACATCAGTGCTCCTGCAGGTGTGGCAATGAAATCATAAATGTATGTTCCATTTGCCACCACCTGCTCAAAGACGCCATCCTGCGTGCTAGGATGGTCTCCATGAAAATGTACCGTATGCGGCAATGGCGTTTTGTTAATAAAGTGGACTATCACTCTATCACCCTCAGTGGCCGTCAAGGTCGGCCCAGGAATGCTGCCATTGTATGTCCAAGCATCGACACGAAGATTTGGAGCTATTTCTAATGTTGTCTCTTCTGCCACTAGAGTGTATTCATGGGTCTTTGCTTGTGGTTCAAGATTTTGTACTTTAGCTCCGATGCTATTTGCATTATCAAGACCGGTAGCTGATATGATTAAAGCAATTCCGGTTAGTATAATTGATACAATAATTGTGGATAATGACATGGATATCCCTTATTTTGAAAATGTTCCATATATTGGCTTATTTTCAAAATGATTGATTACATTCATCTGATCTGAAGTTATACCTTCAAGTGATTCAAGTGAAATACTAATTGTCTCATTTTGAAAGTTCCTGATGATAACTGGAATGACAAAAACTAGGCCTAACTTCATACTTACGGAAAGATAACCTTCATACATTGTTGAATTATTTTGGGTGGACATGTAGGTTAACGTAAAATGAGACACTTTATGTTTGTGCGGACTGGACCCATTTGTCATTACCATATTAATAGTAGCTGAAAATTTGGCTGGATTTGTGTGATTAAATTTAGTATTACTGAACAAGTTACTATTCCAATTACCTGAAAGCATCCAAAACTTGTTTCCATTCTCATCTTTGAGACTATCATTTATTTTCCCGGTTGTTAGCATCTTGTGTTTTAAATCTTCAACTTGTGCGTACACGATGAACTCCGAAAACTTTGACTGGGATCAGATAGATAATCACTATGGCAATCGTAGTAACCATCGTCATTGTTTTATTATCGGGAAGAACTTTTTTTGAGATAGTTCTATAAAGTGTCACCCAATAGTCTTGATCTGCAACAGGAGTTGGAATCGTTGATTTCATCAACCCTCCAACACTAACTTTTTTTCTATACTTTTGAATACTCACTTGGCAGAGTGGTAACCAGTCAATATAAAGACTCATAATGCATTGCAATGCACAATATTCTAGATCTTTATTTCCTGATGAATAAGGTTATCTTATGCACATGTCACTTGCTGATAGATTTATCCTTAAATTTTTAATTCATCTCAGGTGAGTTAAACTAATTTAATGTGCATGTGGTGGAGGTGCACTGCCTTTTGATAAATCTTCATTGAAAGTTCCTGCGGATTTTTCATGATATTCAAGATTTGATTGATCAACCTTGATAGCTTGAGGAGGACAAACAGAAACACAGGCCATGCACCATATACAATCATGCTCTCTGATAGGATCGGATTTATCGGTATAATCCACACGGCCATCCCGTTCATGATCCTGTCCCGTCCCAGCACTAGTAGCATTAGTCATCCCAATAGCAGGAACATCTTGTTCTGTTCTATACCATTGGAAAACCTGTACCGGACATGCTTCAATACATGCACCATCTGCGTAACAAGAATCCCAATCAACTGCAACCATTGTACCGTGAACGCC
>DATBGR010000619.1:0-4205 GCA_036557905.1 Nitrososphaeraceae archaeon
TGATTGCAGTAGGATTGCGAGTCCCGTTTACATACTGAAGTTTTGTAAAGTCAATAGTAAGAAGGCTTCTTCTTAACTTTTCCTTATTTTCTTCGGTGGGATATTCCCAATATTTACGTATTGGATCCCAAGAAGATAGCAGTCCTTCCTCGTAGGCATTACCATTCTGAGAAATTATCGCTTGTATTCGCTCAGGATGATTGATTGCTAATCTGAATCCAACTGGCGCACCATAGTTATGAACGTAAATACTATATTTGTCTAATTTTATTTCTTCAACAAAATTGTTTATCACATTGGCCAAGTTATCAAATGTGTATTCAAACTCATTCATTGGAGGCTGGTCACTGTTTCCAAATCCTGGATAGTCAGGTGCAATAATATTATATTCGCCTGCAAGTTCTCTGATTAAATTTCGGAACATGTGAGATGAAGACGGGAATCCATGAAGTAGTAAAATAGTTGGCTTTTTCAGATTTTCAGCTTCTCGGTAAAATATATTTACGCCATTCACTTTGACAGTTTTGTATTGTATGATCACTATGTAAAATGTTGACGTTTGTATTATAAACTCTTTTACTACTTCAGTTCCACACATTGCGAAAATAACTAAAGTAAGACTTGCAGTTACAAATACGAGTTATATTCCTATATGTACCGTAGCACAGGTTATACCAGGGTTTCAGCCCGTACTTGATATGACCTCTTCAGCAGTAACTACTTCAAATATCCCAGCAAATCTTTTCTCTACAATCGCAGCTGTATAGATAGACATCATTCACTTGGTGGAACTGAGGCTAGGCTGTACTATGGCTTTATAGATAACCTTACCAATTGTGGTGGTTATCATAATTTTTGCGTAAAGCTTGGCTTCTTTATCCACATCATATAAAATGGTATGGATAAATGATAAGTCTGGGGGCGCGGCTGGGGTTGGGCGACTGTGGCTGGGGAGGCTGGTGGTAAACAGCCTACCTTTTTTATTTTTTATATTCTGTGATGATCAACTATGCGTAAGAAATTATACATAATTCCTATCCTCAGTATCTTTATAATATATTGATTTTTTAACTCTTACTCGTATAGTTTTTCTTCAAATAATAATAACTACTCGTTGCCAGATGCAACGCTATATGATAAATTGGTCGATCCTAACAATAATAACTGGACTCGTGTATTTGAAAATGCCAACTCTTTGTTGTTAAAGTGGCTGTTAGCAATTAATACATGAATGGCCCGGAAGGTAATGATTTAAGTTACATAAAATCTGAAAAACTTTAAACGGTATGTTTAGAATTAAGCTTTAAACTATTGAACGAAGGTGGAAAGGACAAGAAAAAGACAATACTAAGAGCAATTCGTATTGATAAGGAATTAGACGATGCTCTCGATAAAGATGCTAAGGAACAGGGTGTTAGTGAAAATGCGCTCATTTCTTCAATACTTGCAAAATACATTGATTGGGATCGATACTCTAAAAAATTTGGTTTTGTTTCTTTGCCAAGTGAGGCTTTAAATGCTATTATAGAAGCGACTGAACCTGATAAATTAAGGAAGGCTGTAGAAGAATATTCGGTATCAGTTCCAAAAGATATTGTAATGTTCCGCTATAAGAAATTGGATCTCGAATCGTGTCTAATGCTTTTGTCGATTTTGTCTAGATATGCTTCAATGTTTAAATATGAACTTCAAATAGAACAGCAGCAAAATTATACAATCACGATTCATCATAAATTTGGAGAGAAGTGGTCTTATTGGTTAAATGAAGCCATTTCCACTGGCCTGTTTAAGAATGTCTTGGGAATTACACCTAAAACTCATTTAAGTAAGAGTTCAGTAGTGTTTACATTTCTTCTACCTTAGTGATATTTGTGTGAAATATACAAGTATTATTGTTTTGTTGTTTTGGATGTACTTTTCCAATTCCTCTTAGAATCAGATATCATTAGCAATTCCCATTCTATTTGTAGATTAGTGATATCTAATGGTAGGAACTACTCCTGTGTGTGTAGAACTTGAGGCAGAGGGAAAGCAACGAAATCTCTTATGCTACTAATTAAGAGTTATTATTTTCTAGTTTAATAGACAACGATTATGATAAATAATAACTCAGCGCTATTAAAGTAAAAAAGGCACTTTACACGATCTAACTTCGTGTTTGAAAATCTAATCTATCCAGCACTCGGATTTGTAGTGACCTTACTAGGACTTGAAGCAGCGTGGCACTTCACAGCATGTAGGATACCTCACAATACCATGAAGTCCTGTATGTATAAGCAAGTAAAGTTAGCTCTTGTTAGAGGATAATGCAAAAAGAAGATCAAAAGTGGTTGTATTTAATATGAAGGATATACGAATAGGAGGATATTTTGACCAAAAGTTGTAATCATTAATCGGAGTTAGTAAGGAAGATCCAGAAAAACGCCAACAGAATTGATTACTCAACCTACGATGCCCCTATAGGATATAAAACCAGGCTGCTAGGTATTCCAGTTGAGTATATCGATCCACACTATACATCTCAAATATGTAGTAAGTGTAGACATATAGGTCAACGTGGAGGCAAGAATTTCAAGTGTCTAGACTGTGGACACGTTGATCATGCGGATGTGAATGCGTCGTTTAATATTGGGAGACCAATACCACCTCATCATATCCTAGGTCAATTCGATATAGACAGAGATGTATCGAAAGGCAGCTCTGATACGCCTGAAGAGGCAACTTTGATAAACGACAAAGACCTTGAAACTATGAAACCGTTAGAACCGCCAAGGTTTTAACGTGGGGAGTATGTCAGTTTGTTCCTGTGCAGCTTCCATTATGGTGTTTTGCTGTGTACTACTCTCTACTTGTTATTTTATTCTCCTTGTAGATATCCGTTATAACTTTTAGGGATAGAAGATGGTGGAGTACCGTAAACTATTGCAATTTCATTATGTGCACTTCGCCCTGTATTTAGCTTGATATCTCTATAATTTGTTCCGTCTGGCAGCTTAGTCCCATTAATGTATACTTTCAAAGGATTATTTCCATTCGAGACGTAGTTAAATATTTGATCATTGCTCAGTTTTTTGTTCCAGATATCGAAGATTTGACCTAATGTAAAGTCTCTAAGCATGGGTGCTTCAATATGTATTTTGCCTGATTCATCATGTGTATGCAGCCAATAAAAGCAGTTACCAGGAATTCCTATTTGAGATGGGACTAGGAAATATACACCGTTAATAATGATATCTAGGTGTGAATGTACGTGGAAGGCAGATTGTTCCATCGAATTACACTGTATACCGTCTATCGCTCGTACAGCAGGAAATAATGCATGTGGTGTCATGGCAGCATATACCCCAACACCCACAATAGTCGCAACAATACTAACAATTGTAATCAATTTCTTGGGGAGCTTGATAGATTTCTTGACAGGCTTCATCATCATGCCACTATTATTCACCTTTGTGTGTCTGTCTTGACTATGTTGCACTAACTGCTTTCTGGAATAGAATGATTTTCCGCAGTCATAACACTTTGTTCTTTCTTTGTCTGCCATCTGTCGCCTATAGTAGCAAGCTAGCTTGTATTAATTCATGGTGATACAATTGTAAAGAATAAATCTTATCTGTCTAGGTAGATATATTTCTAGGAAAGGAGGTTTAAGTTACAAATGGTAGTATATCACTTATGCGGAATGACAATAGACTAAATACCTCAATTAATTCTAAAGTGTAGTTATAACAATATCTATGCAGAACAAATTATTGCTTAAAAGTACTTCTGTCCTAGAATAAGAGCATCATGAAGACACTATTGAGATAGTGGTTCAGATGTCCATTTTTTTGGAAATAGGCATAACCGAAGGGGTCTGAATCGGGTATGTATCTTCATAAGCGATTAAATAAACCGTCTTAATTATATAGCCCCGGCTATAATTATATAGTGAGGACTCCCCCAGATTGAGCAAACTTGACTAGTTGTCAAGACTTCTGTCCCATGTATTACGGGATATCACATATTCTTTTTTCTCTATTCTGTTGATTTCACTGTCTTTTCCTTTGTCAAGACGATGTTACTAATGATACCCTCTGTTATCTGATGAATATAACAGTCTAGAGCTCCCAGTCCCATAGTATTTTAGAAAAGTCAAAATATCTTTGTAAGAATAAGACAACTTTGGAGACCCTATGGCACTGGAATTACTTGAGTTGCAAGAT
>DATBGR010000620.1:0-5531 GCA_036557905.1 Nitrososphaeraceae archaeon
ATCAGGAGCCTCTACAATGGATACACCATCATATTGTCCCAACGTATAGTATGTGCCAACCAACTTCCCTCCTGCTTTCTCTATACTGTTTTTAAAAGTTTCAGAACGTTTGGTAGAATCCTTCACTGTCCTCATTCCTTGCTCTGTGTACTTCCATAGAATAATGAAGTGAGCCATCTTTCTTTTTAGAAATCGTTGTCAATATGATATATACCTATCTTCGCCGTATTCAGTGATGGTGCAAGGTTTGTATGATGCAACAGGTCTAAGCTATGAGTTTTCCTTCCTCTTCACGGTTAACAAGTTGTCTAGGCATTTTTAGCAATTGGTGCGAGCCTTTCTATAGTCGTGCAAATTCTATCGTTTTAGCCAGAAGTAGTCTATACATTTGATCTCTCAATTCAGAAAACCTTTTTAATGTATTGTATTTCACACCATAAATAGACGACGCTATTTTCCAATATGATAATAGGATTTTCAAGAATCCAGTGTTGCCTGACATTAATTAGATGCCAACTTTACATTTATCTATTTTATATAGATGAAAAGCCGAATGTAATGAGGCGTGCGCTATAAAGAATTGTTATCATTATAATATTTGTTTGATGGGCCTCATGTTTCTGTGTATTTTTTACTTCCATAATCCAGTCGCATTTTACGCCTATTTTGTCATGATGTGTTTTGACTGCCTCATTTAGCAAGCAGTAAATCGTTCCAACTTCAAAATTATAGTCTATCTCTTGTAGCTTGCAATGTCAAATGGTATCAGACTAACATAGGTGTTGTGTTATTCCTCTATTGGTCTTGTTTCAAAAAACAGGACAAATTTTCATGTCTAATTTATATAGAGCAAGGTAGATATTTATTTGAATTTCGACGATAGAATCAGACAAAGATGTAAGTGTCGAAAAGACTAAGGTTTTTTATGGTGAAGAGAATGTAATAGGAGCAGCGGTTCGGTTTATCTCTAATACAAAGAGTAGAATTGATGCTTGTATTGATCATACAAGACCCTCGTTGGGCGTCGAAATCCAAGAAGTAAAAGTATCTCTCATAGCTGCTAGAGACAGAGGAATTAGAACAAGATTCATTACAGAAGTTACAGCTAGCAATATTGGTTATTGCAAACAGCTGATTCAATTAGTTGATGAATTACACCACCTAGATGGAATTAAGGGGAATTTCTACATAAACGACAAAGAGTATCTTGCTCCAGCAATATTTCATGATAAAGGAAAGCCAGCGTCAGAAATGATTTACAGTAACGCAAAGGAACTCATAGAACATCAACAATATATTTTTGAAACATTGTGGAATAGGTCCATACATATACAGGAAAAAATTAAAGAAATTGAAAAAGGTGTAGAACCAGAAACATTTGAAGTTATTACCGATGCCCAGAAGGCGACTCAGATTCTTCTAAGCTTGGCAAAGTCTGTGGAACATGAAGCGCTATTTCTTCTTCCAGCTGATAAGGCAATGAGAAGGTGCGAAAAATTAGGAGTTATCGATTATCTTATAAAGGCATCACAAAATGGTGCAATAGTGAAGATTATGTGCCCTCTGAGCGAAGAAAATTCAGATATAGTAAGCAGAATATCTAAAAATGCACCCAATATAAGAATTCTAAACAGCCAAACGCACACGACGTCGGGCTTTTTAATAGTAGATAGAACTAGGTTTCTTAGAGCTGAACTGAAAAATCCTGATGCCAAAGAGTTCTCAGAAGCGACGGGATTTACACTTTATTCTAATCGCAAACTCAGTACTGACTCATTTGTTTCAATATTTGAGATATTATGGAAACAGACTGAGATGTATGAGGACTCTCAAAGTCAGCTACATACTGCGGAAGATGAGCTAGCCAATATGAAACAGTACTTGAATGAGGTATTGGAAGAAGTTGGTAGTATGAGAAGCAAGCAAATTCAATAAACATTTGTAGCATTTGGTTCCATTTATAGACTGGAGCTCGCCTCATGTTTTCTGAGTAGTTTTTACTTCCATTATCAAGTCACACTTTACACCCATCTTACTATGATGTTTTTCTACTGCTGCCTTATCTGGTGCGTCTCGGATGTACTGCTCTCTAAGTATTCTTTACAATAAGGTGAAATTCAATTTGTTCAAGACATATCAAATTACTAATAAAGGTATCACATTGTAGCACATTATCAAACAATGTTCGGCATTTAATACGACAGTGATCCGTACTTCAAGTATTCATTAGTTTACATTCATGACATTATTTTCTCGTCTTCGCCTTCATTACTTCCTCTAGAACTTCTTTCGTATATCTTACAATTTCCTCGTCTTCCATGGAAGCCGCAAGGCCGGATTCTTCTCTCATAATAGATTCATTCCTTCTTGCAATGGATATCACAGTTTTAGTTATCTGTTGCTCCATCTCAGCTGAAGCGATATTGTGTAGCAATCCTGTCTCTTTTAGAGCTGATTTTCTGATTAATTTTCGCAACTCAATATCTTGTCCTACTGAAATTGCTGCAGAATATATCCCAACTAGTACCAAAAAGCCTGAAAATCCAACATAGGATACGGTTGCAAGTCCGAAAGGTGGATAGTTATAATTTACAAGAGAAATGGCCTGATTCGAAATAAATAACATCATCAAACCATACGCAGAAATTATCATATATTCACGAACCTGAGTCTGGCCCAGCTTCCTAGCTATGATCCAAAAGGCTACACCGAATAATATGCCTCCGATAACTTTGCTGAAACCAAAAATGAGATTATACACGATTCCGTAAATGACCGGGTCAGAAGAACGGAATTCATCAAATAGGGAAAGGAAAGATGGAGCGAACTGGCTGAAAAAATATATCAAAGGTATGCACACAATAAACCAGTACTTAATTTTACCTATTCTGTCAGAATAATTGCGCATTAATAAGGAGGTGGCAATCCAAGTTAGTATAAACGAAAGAATGCCTGATATGACGTAACTCAAATAAGATATAGAGTCCTCAGATATAACCGCAAGCATATTTCCTATGTGCGGGCGTATGGTGGGTAGTTGGTCTGTCAAAAAACCCACTACGTATACTAAAGTAATAATGATATTTATACAGATCACTAAAGACGCAACCCCGTATGCAAATATAACAGAATTCTTATTTACCTTGAACCAAAGAAAAAATCTTGAAGCTAGGTAACCCATCATACTTGCACCCAATGCGTAGCTAGCTCCGACAATTCCAACGATTACCAAAGTATTATAGCTTGAGGTAAATCTCATCTGCAAAATTATAAAGATGGAAAGACCAATTATGACATATTGGATCCCAACCACTAATTTTTGTAGTTTATTGAGATGAATGCGGCCTTTCGTACTCAGCTGTTTAGTGTTATTTTTAACGAGTTTTAGTAAAAAATATTGTATCACCAAACAAGTTATGGTTAACAGAGAAAATCCTAGAACATTCCAATTAATAGAATCACTGAAATTACTTCCGTAGAAAACGTTACCATATATAATGAGGTATAATCTGGCAATAAAAGTGTCAACGACTAATAATGAAACTACTATACTGGATAAAATAATAGATATCCGACTAGCATGCCTGTAAAAGATTTGCCTCATATCCCATATGTCTCATGCTGATTGATTTGTACTCGTTCCCTAGTAGAAGAAAATATCTGGACTCATACTATAATAACATTCCTATTTTTAACTTTATGATTACTTTCCGTACTGGACGTATTAGGAAATTCGCTGTTTCTTATTTCGCCTTAAAGCAGAATTTAGACAAATGGAGGTCTGAACCTCTGGCAATTATTTTAGAGAATTGGGGTACTTAGCTGCTTAAAATTCCTACAATAAGGTAAGATTATTGGAACTCCAATCATCATTGACCGATTTATTTAAATAATAATTACTGGTCATCTTGACTGGTCAGAGGTAGATTGAATTATAATTATCATTTTAATAATTCGATTGTTGCGGCGGTGGTAGTTGCAACAATTGCGTGCCTCTGCATGACGTCTGCTCGATATGCTTCTGCAGTAAATCAGATTCCCGCCGTTTTTACGCCGAACTCTAAGCCCTTTGGTCTGACATATAGTGATTGGGGGGCCAAGCAGTGGCAATGGCTTATTTCTATACCTTCAAGTAAGACTCCAATGAGTGATAACGTAGGCACTCGATGTACAGTAGGACAACAAGGACCTGTGTGGTTTTTACTCGGTACTAATGGTGGTAAGGCAGAACGTAGCTGCACTATACCTTCAGGAAAGGCAGTGTTTCTAAATATTTTAACCGGGGAATGCAGTACTAAAGAGTACCCAAATCTGAAAACTGGACCTGAGTTACTCAAGTGTGCAGTAGATGGCGGCAAGAGTGGTATTGTAAGTGCAAGTGTTGATGGAATTAACATTCCAAATATCCAAGCGTATCGATTTCAATCTCCATCAATAAATGTTGTTTACCCTTCGGCTAAGGAGTCTGTCTTTCCGGTTGCTGAAGGCGGCCCAGCTAATGCAGCAGGTGATGGATGGTATATTATTCTAAAACCATTGTCTCCAGGGTCTCATACCGTTCACTTTAAGGGGAGCATTCCACCATCAGAGGTTAATCCTACAAGCTACGCAAGTGATGTAACATACCATTTAACAGTAAAATGAACACCTGATCTCCCCTTGCCTCACATCCTAGTTAATCCCGAATGGATACATACGACTGAGTAAAGTTATGTTTATAGAATAAGAATTTTGCGCGCCCCACGATAGAAATTCACATTGATTTTCATCATCCTAGCTAGACATTACTCTATACATCAGATATCCCATTTTAAAGAATAGTTATAATCTAGTGTGCCGCATATCTGTATTAGAAAGACTTTTTACGATATACTTGACTGGGATTTGATAGAACTTCCGACATGATCTGATTCGGATTATGATCAAGAGAGCCTTTCATTTAACCAACACATTGTATAAGTATGGATTTTCTATCTTTAGTTTATCCAGACTTATCGGTAGATATCCACTCTTCTGTGCAGAATTAATATTATATTTGATCATGTACTTAGAATGAAAGTCTAATCTCCTTAACTGGCTGCATTTATTTAACCAATCTGTGATTATGTCGTAAGCCTCGTCCACAGAACATTTTCTAATATTGATAAGGTAAGGAGCAAGAATGCGCCAGGTCACAAATTTCCTATAATCATCTAATGGAGTCTGTAGTAACTTCTCAATCCACCAGATCATTGTTGAATTTGTGGTTTCGGAGCGCACTCGCCTAACGTACCTGGATTGCTCGAGCTTTTCATTTATAAGCCATCTTCTGAAATCGCGCAAAAGATATTGTATCGCAGGTTTTTGACCATCCCATCGTTGTATGATTTTAACAGCCTGCGCGCATTTAGAATTTATAGTTCCTGGAATCCTAACTAGACACGAATTTATGGAGGATCTATGCTGAGGATCTCCTTTCTTATTTGTAAGAAAATCCTCAGCAAATTGCATAAATTTAGTGGTGAGATCTTTTCCAGTAGGATCTATAAATT
>DATBGR010000621.1:0-4317 GCA_036557905.1 Nitrososphaeraceae archaeon
TTTATATCCTAAGTTTTTTATAAATATAATAAAAATTGAAATTTCTGTCTGAGTGTGATTTTGGCGTGACTTGTGATATACCAGATGGGAATAACTTGGAAACCATTTCTAGTCGGGGTCAATATTCGTACCGCCGTCGAAGAATACATGCATATAAAAAAAGAATATTCTTTTTCGTACACCACTAGCTAATTTCTGTCTGATCTACAGCTAACCGGCAAGCTATACTACTCAAAAGTTGACGATCGTAATTACAGTACTACTCCCGATAGTCAATTATTGTCAGGAATGCCGACCATAAGGTCTTGAAATTTTGTGTTATACACGCAAGGATTTTATCAATGGATTTAGCATCGATCTACCAAACACCTTTCATTGCAGTTAATGGATCTGCTAATAAATATCGAGTATGGATATCATAGCAGTTTAATACCTCCGTTACTGAATATAATCATGCCAACCGCATATGTTCTTCTAAACTGTGAACTGGGACACGAAAATGAGATCATAAATGAACTAAAGAAATTACCAGGTGTCGTGGAGGTAGAGGGATCGTACGGCGTATATGACATGATAGTTAAGATTAGTGCCGATACTATGGACAAGTTGAAAGAAACAATAACATGGCATGTTAGAAAAATTGAAAAAATTAAATCGACACTTACGCTGATCGTAATCGAAGGTCAGGGTTCGTAAACGAGAAAGTAGCAGGTTTCATGGTTGAACCAAGATTAGCTTCAATTATAAAGAAACGACTTCATGAAACGCGCACATCGCAATCATACTAGTGATAATAGCGATGACATTATTGCATATTCAGAACCAATTCATAGCGTGTTGTAGGACTTGGTCTGACCTGCCAAATCATCCACAAGCAAGATAGTTAAAGGAAATCTGTATCAGTTTATCTGCAAGCAAAAATCTAAAAATACATTTCTGTAAGAGGATTGCTCGTATATTCATTCATACGGGATCACTAATAGCAGCCATATCTATCCTTGGCTTCTTGGACATTAAATAGAATCCATGGGCCGAAATTAGGAATGCGGCAAGGGACATTTTTGTAGCGAATACTAGATTCCAAGGGGTTTTGGGATTGGGGTATGGAACACTAATGCTATCCAATTTCATTACGCCCTTCATAATATCGACTGTGATAAAGGAATTCCAAAGTATAAAATTATAAATAAATTCATAAAAGGCAATTATTGCAATCCCCAAGACCACAACTTGAAGAATGGATTTTGTAAAATCAGAGATACCACGTACTTTGTTGGCTCCGAGCTTGGTTACACAGTACCATCCAACTACCGACACGATCATTAAGTAGGTCACGAGTTTTGATAGGCCTTTTACAGGAAATTCCGTATCCACAAGTATTTCTCCTATGACCACCTTCCCTGTATGAAGATACTCATTAACACTTACGCAAATCGCATAAATTGTGATAGTTGCCATAACAGCAGCGCAGAAGTAGAATATTCCAAGATATAGCTTTCTGGCTACCTTTGCGTCGCCCTCTAACCTCACATGATGCATTTTCGTTGAGATATTAGTGGTAATATGAGGTATAAATAACTATTAGCATACGAGACAGGGAGGAGTTGATTCAGACATGTCAATATTTGATGGAAAGGATCAATATCTCGCGTAACAGGCAGTAATATACACTTATGACTTAACGATGCCCTATGCCTTAAGCGATATTTCAGGAATCAGCATAATCCTTCACTGGCCATCAAACTTCAAGTATCGCGCTGCCTAGGTAGAGGGTTCTAATTTTGAGGATGTCAAAATTTGTAAACTTCCTTGTTTAGGACTTGGATTTAGTTAAGATGCGAAGATCCGTCGTATCGAGGACGATAATAGTTCGATCAGAATAATTTATTAAGCATAAACGTCGAATTGATTCTGATTATAGAAATAGATGAATGACTCTAACAACTATTCCGAGACAGATATACAAAGGTTAAGAGGCAAAACAGCAATCGATTCTGTTCATAAAAACATATCTTTAGAGGATGAGAGGAGAATTACGAAGAGAATATCAGATATCTATGGTGTTGGCGTGGAGGAAGCAAGAGATATACATATTAACTATCATCATGATAGGATAAGAAATTTACTACGCCAGAGAGCAAAAGGACAAGGGATGACTGATACAACTTTTGAAGATTGCGTACAGGATTTGAATATTATAAAATATGCTTTCAGCATCTCGCGCGGAGAGTTAATAGAAATGGCTGCTGGTGATATACTCTTTAAACAACTATCGGAGATGCAAAACGAGAGTGAAAATATATCCGAAGACAGATACTTTAATTTTTACCAATAATTTCCCATCCTCCGACTAACATAGTGTTTTGCTCGGCCATCGGATCCTGCATTTATGACTAGGCAGTCGTCACTAAATAATTAGACAGTGTACAGAATAGAGGTACAGGTATCTGTCAAGAATAACTGCAAAGGTTATAATTTCGTATCCATCGACTATATTGTTAACAAATTGATGCGGTGAATTGCTGATTTCACAATGTGTGAGAATGTATGTAATAATGAATAACCGCTAATGAATGATCTGACAATATTATTATTTTCTCAAAATTTCCAAACTGGCGAAGGAATATATGCTTAGCGAACTAAAGGATCATTTTTTAGATTGCGATCCCTTCGAATATAGTCTCTAGAATTAGCAAGATCGTAAGCCTAATCATCAAACCAATAACAATTCATCTGCATATTCATTCCTTGGCACAAACCAATAATATCCTTAATATAGCAAGCATTGACTGAAGTTGTTTACCAAAATAGGGATAAAGACGTTCAAAGCGACTTTAAAACCTGTCTTGTGGACGATATCCGTGTTTCTGCATAATCTTCTTTACATCATCATCGCTAACTTGAGAAAAATCACTGTAGAACTGCCCAACAGCATGAAAAATTTCAGGTAAATGCAATATTATCAGTTTATCTGCGGCTCGTTCAAGCTCAGTTGTTGTCTCCTGTGATCTAGGTGCAACTGGAACTGCAATTATGAAATATTTATATTTTTGTTTTTCCTTCAGCCAGCGAGCAGCTGCAATCATAGTCGAGCCTGTAGCGATTCCATCATCGACCAAGACAACAATTAGATTTTCGTTCTGCTCAACAGTACTATTACTATTACCTCTAAATTCGATTAATCGTCGATCAATTTCTTTTTTCTGCATTGAAATATTGTCATCTATATACTGTCTGGATATATCTTGAAAATTAGCCATTACCTTTTTATTATAATAATACGTCCCGTCAGGCATAACCGCCCCAATCGCTAGCTCTGGATTCCAAGGTGCTCCAACCTTTCTTGAAACAATAATATCAAGCCTACATCCTAAATACGATGCTACAACATCTCCAACTATTACACCTCCTCTAGGTATTGCCAGAACCAAAATCGATTCTTTGGAAACTTGACCAAATTGGCTTTGCAACCAATCCTTTATTTTTAGCGCAAGTTCTTCGGCGGCCTCTTCTCTATTTTGGAACATCTCCTACAATTATTAGACATCTCCATTGCTTGCTTATATATAATAGCGATTGATTCAATTGCTCGTTTAAGATTCTATTACTCTCCTGTTTACTCCATCGTATTAAATTATGAATAGAGCCTGTATCACTTACTCTGATATAGCGATCGCACTTTAAGTAATATTTTGTTGAATTTGCAACGTTATCTAGTATTATTTTACTACTTGTGATTAGTGATTAGTGACTAGTTATGTCATGTCCATCTATTTTTATATTTGCCTCCAAATCCTGAAACAGAAATTCTAGTCAACCAAAACCTCATCCATAGAAATCCAGCGAGATGAATCTTTGAATTCAACGCAAGCTTCTAAATTGTAGAAAGAATTTATCATGTTTGCCTGTTAGTTTGTTTGTTTGCTAGTTAAACTTGATTAAAAAATCATTAGAAATTATAGTCTATCGTTATAGATTACAGGTTTAATACCGGCTACAATTAATGCACTATCATACTGTTCCTTTGTCAGAAACTCCTCTGATAACAAACTCATGTTCTCCTTTGGGTATAAAGAGATTCAGTCTTATTGTTTTACCATCTCTAGTCATAGTCGCCTTAGAGTCATAAACCGATGGATAGGGTTTTCCATCCATCGTTACAAATACAGTGTGGTGGTCAGATAATTGTGCGAGTCTGAATGCAAGGGGCCCACCGGTAGGATTGTAGTGTTCTATCCCGAATTTTATACTATCAGTAATATTGTCATATCTAAAGTCACTCACTTTTGCAATTGCTTGTAAATCATAGGCAATAAA
>DATBGR010000622.1:0-2314 GCA_036557905.1 Nitrososphaeraceae archaeon
TCGAGTCCAGCCTGTTTGTTCAAGATACACAAAATATCATATTTTCTAACATAACGCCTTCTTTATAGGCTTTGTAAGACTGTTTCAATAATGACATTTCTCACAATGCCTCTCAAAAGTCTTATTTATTGTCATAGCTATAGTGTACCTAATAGTATAAGTATACGGTAACTGGCAGATTTCCTGACGCAGATGACGGTAATTTGACGCCGGTATGACGTAGATGACGGATGCAGAACAGTTTGTGCGAAGTACATACAAAATGTGTAAGAATATTGGTCTACAGCCCGACAAGATTGCCCTCCACATAAAGGAGATTATAAGATTGACCGAAAGGGTACCTTTGGCCGAGCTCCCAATTCATATAAATAGGAATAGATCATTGCTGGAAGAATCAGAACAAGAACTTGAAAGAGTTACAACTCAGTTAAAGGATGCACGAACTCAATTCGACAACATTTTCTCAAAATATAACATCGACAAATCAGAAGCTAGGTGGACGTACTGGATCAAAAAGGAGCTTGTAGAGCGTGGTCTTGAGTTTAACAATGTTATAGATCTAGTGAATACTATTGAAGACTTTTATGCGTTAGGATTTGATGCCAGAAAAATAATCTCCAAAATTTTTGAAATTCAAGATCTGGAGATCAGGACAAATTCTCTTAAAAGTGAGATTTCAAAATTGCAAAAAGTTGAAGAAAATGAAAGTAGACAGTTCACAATGCTAAAACAATATTCCTCTACGCATATACAAGCTAACTATGTATATGGACAGCTTGAATCTATGGGATTTGGGCTTCGAGAATTAACTATCCTGCATAGTACTATCACCGAGTTAGCTAAAGAAAATGGTTTAGAAACAACGGCCGTTAACAAATTCATGGACGATGTTACTAAGAACTACAGGCTAGTTAATGGTTTTGAATCAAGACTTAAAGAATTAAAGAGTGAGACTGAAGATACAGAGATAGGTCTGACAATGTTGCACCAAGCAGAGGCAGAGCTGGATGATGTCACAAGATCTCTAAGAAGACTTTGGGCAATGGGCATAACTTCTGATGATATAGTAAATCTAGTAAAGTTTCTTGATAATGAAACAATAAATAATAACAATATTGATCAGGAAAATAAACGATCAACAACAATAACTTTCAATCAGATTTGAAAAAATATCATAATCTTAAAACAGCTATTGAGAATTTGGACAAAGATAAGAACGAATTGATAGGAGAAATATCTTTTCTAATGTCAACAAGAGATTGACTTGCAACATCAATAGTTCAATTGACATCTAGAGTAATTCATTATTTTGATTTCATTTCCAGAGTTATTAAATTCATGAGAATTCATGTTCAGGTACAGATATTGCATTCGTATATAACATTTCATACAGCATATAGCAAGACACAGGAATTAAGTACAGATAAACTCTCAATATCATCAAATAGCAATCAAAAATTCCTACCACTAATAAAATCTGCCAGCGGCAACGATACCAAATTTAATAAACTGAAGCAAACATTCATTGATGCTATCCGAAATGGTCTAGATAAACTAAAATCTGATAAGCGTCAGAACAAAGGCGATAGTAATAGTATAACTACCAAGAATACTGCATTAAACCATTAAAAATTGGCGTTGGAACATACTAATGATAGTTCTTTATCATCAAACTAAACAGGTCTGTCATCAGGAACAATTTGATAGTTATGCTTTTGTAATGCAATGATAGAATCCTGCCTGCATGATCACTTTACGAATTAATGAGCTAAATATATAATACATTTAGTATCTTGATTTCAATTAAATTGCAATAGAGCAGATAAATACTAACTAATTATAGTTGTCGAACGATAAGAATTATGAAGTAATACAAAGAAGCGGCATAGTCAAAACATTTATATTCAGAGCAGTCATCGGAATCATTTCTTATAGAATCGTTAATGGATATAATATCAAGAGAAAATTGAGATCAAGAATCCATATTCCAATTACCTAAATGTAAGTAAAGCAGTCAATTGATAAAAGTACGTATGTTGAATTAGTATACGAAGTATCGCCAATGAATATAGTGTAAGATAATTCCATCATCAAACTATACCGGTCATTAAAACTCGTTAATATAAAATCCATATTGGAATAAAAGATTGTCTAACTATAGACCGATAAAAATACTAGGCAGTAGCATTATGCTCTACTAATGGTAGAAAAAATACAAAAAAGAAGTATGTCTACTCCGGACGAGACGAGATCTTTTGATAAGGGAAAAGTTGAAATTGTAAATATTGGCAACACTGTAGTTGGTAAAGCATCA
>DATBGR010000623.1:0-5768 GCA_036557905.1 Nitrososphaeraceae archaeon
GGCAATATTCCGTATGCTCCACCATAGTATTGCAGTATTTCGTCTACAACATTAGCGAGGAACAATGCATCAACCGTGGCATTATTAAATTGTTCGCTCCTGACAACAAAGTAGTTCTCATTATCGAGCACATCGTCCAACCTGTCTAATAGTTGAGCGATATGTTCATTGGAAGAAGTTAGATTAGAATGAAGTGATTCGTTTGCTAGAAGTGCTTCTACTCTCACTCTTTCGATTAAGGTGAGAAATGCGGCGTTATCATCGCTAGAAACAAAGATGTGACCACCTGCATCAAGAAACAAATGTGGATTTACGTATTCTAAGTAGTAGGTCAGGATCATGAACAGGATTAACAAAGTGGTAAGAAATTTATTCATGTAATTTGTGGATAAAATACGATTACCATTTAAATATTTGTGCTACTATCTATGTCACACACCGACAAACTATCTTACAGACCATTTTTTTCTTCCTTCAATTTTCAGGAACATATTTAGCTACCTTGCATAACAATCAACAAGAATATTTTTGTTAGATGTCTCAAGCAAATTCATCTTGTATATCTTCATTAACTTTGAGAGAGATATATTGACTGGACAACAAACATTCAGATAATACAATATCATAAAAAAGATTATGAAAATGAATAGCGAAGAAATATATCATTTTCTACGACGTGGAACTTTTACTGGGAAGATTGCAACGGTTAGATCGGATGGTAAACCCCATCTAGCGCCTGTTTGGTTTGTATTGGATGATGATAATAAGGACCTCGTATTTACAACCGGACATACATCTCAAAAGGCAATGAATATTCTGAGGGATCCTAGGGTGAGCATTTCAGTAGATGATCAAACTCCACTTTATTCTTTTGTGATTGTGGACGGTATTGCTGAAACAAGCGACCTACCCAATGAACTTCTGAGTTGGGCAACTAAGATTGCTGAGCGATATATGGGAAAAAGCAAAGCCGGAATTTATGGCAAAAGAAATAGTACTGAGGGGGAGCTCTTAGTAAGAGTCAAGCCGACCAAGATTTTAGGTCAGAAAGATGTTGCCGCTTGAGCACTCTTGCTCAATAATGATTCTTACTATCACCATTCGATCAACGCATACTTGTGCATACAATAATAGACCTTGCTCATAAAAACGAGATTGTTGTCAATAATCGGAGTGAGCCATCATATACATTTTCGTGAACTGCTTCTTTTCAGTTTTACGTTTTTGTGGTTCGATAGTTGCACCATATCGCTTAAATTAGCCGAGCGACCTATTATTTTAGTATGCAATCAAGTAGGGCTCCTACGTTCAATTTTGTTGAAAGTAAGCCCAAACTGCTTGCGATAATATCAATTATTGTAGTTGGAGTATTGGCAGTCCCGGTTATTTTGCCACACATAGGTCACGTCTACATGATATACCATATCTTGCTTCACTTGGCAAGTCTTATCATATCTATTTTTCTATGTATCGTAGCTATCCTTGCCTACAAGCGGAATAGTTCAAGCCGACTTTTATTTATGGCATTAGGCTTTCTGTCGCTAGTTGTAATCGAAAGTCTTTATCTTCTATTTGCAACAGTAAATATCGAAGATATTATTATACCTGTTGTGCGAATCGAACTGCCCCATGTAATTCTTTTTGCTATGTTAACTTTATTTGGAATTGGAGTATTTCGGGTGAGTAATAAGAAATAATGAATTTGGAATCTGGCCATTCTGCCGGAGTGCCACACATATTAGGACATGGTACTCAGACTATACAAGATTTCCGAAATGATATCGATGAATCATTATTAGCATGTATTGACCGAAATCCTGGAGTCAGATATAGAGAGTTACTTAGGATTTTTCATCTTGGTAATGGTGTATTATCCTATCATCTTGCGATACTTGAAAGAATAGGAAAGATTAGAGTAGATAGAAAAAGAAATAAAATAACTCGATATTATCTGACAGGGGTTCCTGACGGAGATACCGACCTAATAGGCCAAATGAGGAACAAGATGACAAGGCAGCTGATACTATTCATGCTAGAACACGATCGTTGCACGTTTGGCGAAATCGTCGAAAACAGTGGAAAGGCACCCTCAACCATATCTTGGCATCTTAATAGACTACGGGAGGCAGGCATCATCTCTATGTCACTTGGAGAACGCACTCAGCATTATGCTATCGTTGATAGCAGAGAAGTCAAGAAGATTTTGGTGATGTACAAGGATGCCTTCTTAGATAAGATTGTGGACAACTACGTCGGTATTATGGACCAACTGTGATCCTTATCCTTTTTCCAAATCTATATGTCTAAAAGAGATCCTAACCCTTTACTAGGCCATTTTATCCCAATGACGTCATTGTTGCTTTGCTTTCTACTTCTGTTAAGCATGACCATCGTGGAACAAAGGGTTGTCTTTGCAGATACGATTAAAGGCGCAATACGTCAGAGGATAGGCAATTACGATATGGAGATGAAAACTCTTCCCCAAACTCCAACCATAAATGCAAATTCCAAAATTCAGCTAAGGATAGGGAGCGTTGAAGGCGACGAATTGGTCGATATTCCGATTGTAATACGAATATCCAAGGGAGGAGAAGAATTAACAAGAACAAATCCTATATCAGTGACATACGGTCATTTCATATTTCCGTACAAATTTAATCAGACTGGAGTATATTCACTCGACGTTGATGTATATGATACTTCCTATAATAGTCAGAATATCACTTTTACTTTTCCAATAACAGTAGACAGTCAATTGATGTCGTTTTTTACTCTTTCACAACCACTTAATTCTGCGTCACTTGTAGTCGTGATCATTGCGGTCTCAATTATATCAGGAGCAGCGGGCACCCTCTATATCAGAAGAAAGAAAGCTCATGCAATGCAATCATAAATCTACAATTTGTACATACTACAAATAATCTTAAATTTTAGGGCTTTTCTATGCCCAGTTCGCTTGTTGTCTTGCAGTTGGTATTTCTTTCATAATAGCTAGAGCATATTTATGAATATGTGTCATCGCCTGTGTAGTTCGTAACTGCTCCCATCTGAGAGCCTCGGCTTTGCAAGATCGAATTGAATCTGTTCAAGTATTTGAATTATAAAAATTTTTTTCTGATTGTGGTGTTATGAGCAATTAAGTGACTTACTACAATGATAATGACAAAATGGGAGATGAATTAGTATTCTGTCATGTTTCTTCTCTTGAATATTTTTCAGTTCTTCTTCCAATCCGAAGCCACATGACTATTTTTCGGAAATGTGGTTCCTTGGTTTCTTGTTAACCTATCCTACCTTAATTTAAGGTCATAGTGACAGCGAAAGTATTCTATGGTTTAGCGTAATCCTTTGCTGATCCACTATTTTTTGAAAATCCAATATAAGATTAAGAATTCTTATATTGGAAATTCTTTTTCCGTAGCTTGTAATGGTTATTATTCAACTTATCGATCTCCGTCTTAATAGCAAGATGGGATGACCAGCTACTTCAATGTTATATAAATCAAGTCGTAGCTCGAATACATTGTGCGACTTCTTTTCACTTCACCAATCCAAACCGTCTACATAGGGAAGACTTTCAAGTTAAAGGCCATTTTTCAGTTCGTGACGAAGAAAAGAACTGGTTGGATGATTTAGAAAAGTCTGGTAGATGGACAGAATGTGCGGCATATCTTCAAAAGTATTTAGAAAATATGAGTTAGGTTTTCAACCAAATACGGACTTTACATCTGATTTTGAGACTGGAATTATTTCATGGCAACCAAGTTTGAATTAGATGGTAGGCTGTATTTGTAACACTTGTGCTGCTAGTAGAAATTCAGATACAAGAGAAAGACCTTGCGCTAATCTTAATTGCGGACGCTATGAAAAAGATCATACACCAAGTAAATTCCATACTGATGAACGAAGAATCGTACAGATGTATCAATGTAAACAGAAATATTGTTGTTTTTCGGGATATTACTAGAAAAGTCCCTCAATATTTTTATAAATTACTATATGACTACATAGTAGCAATGAACAAATCTGCTTACGCAACTGTTTGCACAGCAGTCGCAATGATGACAGCAACAATACTCGCAATGTCGATACCAGTAATAGCCCATGCTGCTCCTCCTGTGTTTCCCCCGAGAATTAATGGTAACGGGGCACATGCTCCCGGGATACCTGGTCTCAATGCCAATGGTGGCTCAGGTGGCACAGGCGTCGTAGGACAGAATGGCGGAATAGGTACTGATGGCACAAAAGGCGGAGCAGGACAAAGCGGCAGCGTCTGTATCAACAACATCTGCACTCCATAACCTGTGATCCATCATATCTACGGCTATGTTTGCATCCTCTTCCAGATCTGAGCACAATGGAAATTCCATTGAAAAACTTCAAGGTATTACCACCTGATGATATGGGATTTGATTGTGACCATGATGGGAAAGGTTGTAAAACCTAAATCATCCTCTTCTTTTTCTACTAACAAACCATTTCCAATCATTTGTTTTCTCAAATAGAAAACTTCTTTGAATACATCAACCAAACCAAATCTTCAGTACTAACACAGATTGATATGCCAGATGTGAAAATTAGGATTACTGTTATATGTTCTAGATTACGATGTATGATTCCTGAAAATTGCTCAGGTTCATAAATTGTTCGAGGTATAGAATTTGTTAATGCTTCCAGTTCAACATTATACGTGAAATCAACTGATATGGATAGATTCTGTAAGTCTTTTTCCACTTGTTGATCAAGCTTGAATCGCTTGAGAACAATCTCAATTCCTTAAATAGCATTGTCTGTCACTTTGGCACCAGTACAGATAACCTTACCGGTCTTGGACAAGATCATCGTGCTGCACGGAGAATGTATTCTGAATACGAATCCTGGAAATCTCTTTGGATAATATTCTGTGTTTGTATCCTGTTTGAGATGCTCAACATCAATATTATCTAAAAATGTGGGGGGGATAACCATGTTAACGATTTTAGTGATAGGAAGAAGATAGTTGTTGTTAAAACTATATTCTTCTTGTGTTTTGAATACAGTTTCTTTTGTTCAATTATAGATTTATCGATATTCTCTAGATGCTTATTTTAAGCATTAGCATACAGCAGTAACTGTTGCTGAACATCACCTACAGTCAAAGTTAAAATTCGAGACTGTTAAGAGAAATACACTATATATAACAAAATCTCGTATGGTTGTCCACTTGTTGTCAATTCGGAAGGTTTTATTGTCTTGTTTTTAAACTTGCAAGCTGTAGAGTGGCATGCAACTTCAAGTGCCTAATAAGTAGTAAGAAATTCTATCATTGGATACAATACTAGGGTCTCTATCACAATTTAGATTTTGGTCAATTACTCTAATTATTTTTATCATGATTATTGATTATTCGTCAGGATTTCTGCTGATTTTTATTTAACGAATTGTTGGCCTCCATACAGACCTCGAAACGACAATGATCCAACCTCGAAGCTGCAATATCAGCTGTTTTGACTAGTCCTTCAAGGATATCCGAAATCAATTGTGGTACTCATTCACCAAACGTAGGTGCGAGATTTATCTAACAGAAGGGGAACCAACACGAGTACGTTTTCTCATTGATTTCTACTCGCTTGTTTGGACTCTACGCTCGTGTGACGCACCTGTACCAGTTGGTGATCCTGTATAATCACCAGAAACGTCATCCACAAAGTCAAAGTCATTTAACTTTTTGAGTATATCGCACGTCAATCTCATATTGGTTGCAAAGTGGGTACCGTTATCATAGACTG
>DATBGR010000624.1:0-5145 GCA_036557905.1 Nitrososphaeraceae archaeon
AATGCATATTCTATTTTGTCTAGATAACTGAGAATTTTATAGTCAGAAATACCTGTTTCTTCAAAGAGTTCTCGTCCAAGTGTATCATAATCATTCTCATCATCTTCTCGATGTCCCTTTACAAAATTCCACCCTCCTCCTAGACTTTTTAATAAGAGAAAATATTCGTTATTAGCATTTTTTGAACTAAATGAAGTTGATGAGGGTGTATATGCGAGCACTACTCCAACTGATTCTTCATGAATTAGTTCAATATTTTTCATTTCTCTATCGGTAAGTATTATACTCTACTAATTATAAGTGTAACCGCAGTTACTGAATCTGATCCCATTTATGCTTCAGTTATCTCAATCTAGAAAGTCATTTCTGGCTTATTTGCGAAGTAAATGAATTCTCCTTCATTAATTGGGAGATTTATATTTTCGATTACACTTATGATATTTACAATATTCAAACTAGACGTTGTAGTGCGGAATTGTTTGTTGACACTTTTTACTTCGAGTTTAGTCAACTTATATTAGTGGCAAAATTATATCAATAAGTATAACACGAGTTACATAGACTATGATAAACGTATTGGGAACATCATATCAAAAAACTACTTTATATTTTCCCCATAATGCAAGATATTCTTCCCAAGGTAAACCAGGTTCAGCGAATATCTTTATTTTTCTTGGGATGTGAGATTTCGGCGAACTTATCCATTGAATCCTGACATTTTTCAAGCAATCTTTCAACTCTAATTGCCGCTGCCGGTCTTTCAATCCAATCAATTGATTTTACCCTTTCAAGCCATCTTTTTAGACCGTCTAAAACTTCATGCATTTCTTCAACTTCTTCTTGTGCTGTCTTTTTGTTTCTAATATTTGCCTTTATCTCATCTATAAATTCCTGACATTCTTCAAGAATTTCATCATATTGCTTATCACGTTCTATTCTGAATATTCGTAATATGTTGTTCTGATCATCTTCGCTGGTACCCTTGCCTTGAAGCTTCATAACCTTGCCATTCTTAGCGATTAATTCCTCAATTTTTATCAACCTTTCTCGATTACTAGTATTATCAGGAATTAGACATATTGAAAGTGGTGGATAAAGCGCTCCAATACTCTTGAATTCTCTCCATACTCTCACCTTCAATCTTGATGGCTGAGACGGAACATCGTATAGTACTAACAGCCACGAAGATGGCTTGTTAATGGTCATATTAGATAATTGAACAAGTCCTTCTTTTATAACAGTATCGAACAGATGCTATTTTTAACAATGGTATTGTTCTCTCCAATATTGGATAGCAATTGTGATTAATTTATGCGGACATAGATTGGAGTAACAAATATGCCACAGCTCGATATTTGTCAGACTGCTCACGAGCTGATTCGTTTATGAATTATTAAATATTGATAATGAAGGTATAAATGTATATGACTTCAACAGCTATTGTGTCTCACTGATTATGATGCCTGTGCACAGGATTTTGATTGGATACAATGGAACCATTCAATCCGAACACACATTAGAGTTAATTGCAGGAATTAATTGGCAGTATGAGGTAGAAATTCATCTTGCTTTTATAGTACAAGAGCCGTCAGGTATGGCAGATCCCCTACCTGATGAAATAATGGAATCATTGTCGATCAGAGGTCAAGAGACACTTTCAGATGCTGCACGACAAGTAAGAAAACGATTTGGTAATCCTATACTGCATCTTGATGCTGGTGATCCTAACGAGAAATTGTTAGAGTTAGCAGAAACCTTGGAGCCTGATCTGATTGTAATTGGTATGACAAAACACTCTTCTGAAAGAATATTAGGTTCAGTATCCTCTAATTTTATTCGGTCTAGAAAATATCCAATTCTTCTGGTACCATAACATACCTTTTTAGATCACTACTAGCAGAACGTACAATAAAACAAAGATCAATGCAGCCATTATATAAATAAGATAAAGACTGAGGTTACCTGGCATGACTTTTTTGGCGGTGTATGAGGAGACGAAAATGGCACAATTAGACAGTACATCATAAAATTGTTTAAAGACATCCAAGACCTCTAGCTCAACAAGGTATTCTTCTGGGGAAGAAATTACTGGCCGCAGAATAGTTCCGACATATACTATGTTTTCCTTCGTTCTGAAAAGGAATTTTAGCATAATCCTTATCGGTGTGCTATAACCAAAGGAATTGTAGATTTCTGAAGAGTCAAAAGGTTGATTTGAACCACCAAACCATCCGAAAGTCCGTCGTGTATCCCATTTAGTACCGATTCGCGTGATTATAAAGGGCACTGTCAATAAACACATTATGAATACTGCAGTAAAAGTTGGAGAAAATCCACCAAATGGTTTTCCAGATAATATAACAAAGAAGGGAGGTATTCCTAAAAGTCCTGTGACCAATATATCAAATATTCTGATCTGTAAAATCTGAATTGCTGCATTAGAAATAATCCATAAAATATATGGTGCAGCAATTCCAAGTCCAACAATCAGAATTGTAAAATAATAAAAACTTATTCTGATAGATCTAGAGCTTTTTGATAATTCTCCTGATACTGATCCAGAACCATTAGTATTTAATTTTCCTGACCATAATATCCCAAAGCCGTATGCTTTCGTCATAGCTACAATGATTATACCAGCAGCTAATGCAGATATAGCCCCAACTAATGTTCCTATAATTTGACTTATGATGTCTCCAAATCTAAAAGATTGAAAGAGTGCCTCCAGTATCATCCATTCTGATACAAACCCAGCTAATGGTGGCATAGCGGCTAATGAAAGAATGGTAAAAGCTCCAGGTACGTACAAGTATCTAAGCTCAGTTTTGGAAATAGGATTTCGATTACTTAAATCAAAACTTCCTTTAATTTTGCTTATCCATCCCATGATAAGAAACAAAGATGCCTTCGAAATTGAATGAGAAAAACAATGATAAAGAGCTGCTATTAAGGCTAAACCTGCAAGTAAGGCAAGATGATAATATGAAGCAAGCAGATACACCCCAATCGCAATAATGATTAAACCATTATTCTCAATTGTACTATATGCTGGAAGTCCTTTTGTATGCTCTGATACTGAAGCGAACAATGCCCCGAGTAACGCAGATATTGCACCAACAGTAAGTGTTACCCAGCCCCACCATAATTCATAATTATGCAAGAGATTTCCAACTACAGCTAGGAATCCGTATACACCCATTAAAGTCAATGTCGATGAAAGTACTGCTGAGGCATTTGAAGGTGCACTCGAATGAGCTATTGGTAACCATTCGCTCATATGAAATGGAGCAATACCCATTTTCAATCCAAACCCAACTAGCGCTGTTACAAAGATCCATGATCCCATTAGGCTGCTGATATGTGGTAGATGCATACCAAGAAACTCGAAATTGCCTACAACTGAAAACATTCCCGAAAAGGCAAGCATTATAAATACTGTACTTCCCTCTCCGAACGCTAGAAAAAGAAATGCTGCATTACGTACGGCGTCAGCTTTACCTTTACCATGAAGAATCATAAAAAATGATGCAATAGTCATAGATTCCCAACCAATTAGGAACGAAATAGTATCTCCGCTTAGAATAACAATTGACATAGATAGCATGGTAAGGTTAAGTAAAGATGCTAGTCCATTGGTATAATCATCATATTTGAACGAATACATACATGTTCCAAGCCAAACTAGACAGGATATAAGTAGAAAATAACAATTAAAAGGAGAGATAAAAATGTGAAACGAAGTTGATCTTGTCATATGCCAAAGAACAATATCATAGCTAAAATTGAAAGCTAGCGTTAATAGAGATATTACAATACCAAATATTGAGCCTGATATACCTAGACAATACGCTATCCTTTTAGATTTATGTCCAATTCCAACTCCAAGACTAAACGATACGACTGCTACTACAAAAAGGCATGTGATTGGAAAATTCATGATTCTTCACTCATATTATATCGTATCTTATGATGTCTTTCAGTTTGGTTTTCGCCTAATTGTTGCTTTTGGAGATTCCCTGTACATAATAATAAACCTTCAAGAATCTGGATCGGAGTAGGTGGACAACCGTACACTGCTGCATCAACTGGGATCACATCCCCAATTGGTGACACAAAGCTTTCAGTATCCTGAAATATACCTCCACTGATAGCACATGCACCAATAGATATTACCATTTTAGGTTCAGGTATGCTTTCGTATGTCTTTTTTAAAACATCTACCATAGCATTGTTTAATGCTCCTACTGCAACAAGTGCGTCCGCATGTTTGGGTGAATTTGTGAAAAATATGCCTAAGCGACTAATATCATAATAAGGATTTGACAGATTAAGTACTTCCAAATTACAAGCATTACAAGAACCAACGTCTATCATCAAGATATGAAATGACTTTCTAAACGCTTTACATTTTTTTTCGAACTCTTCAATAATTTTTTTGTCATTGTTACCACTTCGAGTTGATATTATTTTTGCTTGCAGTACTGCGTTACTTGCCCTATCTTCATCCTTGAACACAAATCCTGCACTTTCGCAATTCCTGCAATAAATACATCTACCTAAATCGATGGATTTGTCTGGTTCAAGCTGAATTGCGCCAGTAGGGCAATTATTTTTTCCTTTGATCCAATCTGATCCTACAGTTTCTTTTGGTGGAATAGATCTGAGTGGAATTTCATCATATGTCGGTTTAGCTGCTGGATATTTTGTAGTCAGAATTCCGTTTGAAATTCCACGAAAAATCCAAGATTTGACCATTTTTTACACCTTATCTATCTGAATCCGCATATGATAATCCAAAGCTCTCAAATGCAAATTGGAAATCTGTAAATACATTACCTTCAAGGCTTTTTGCAAAAGGTAGCCAATTGACAAGGGATGAAGGCCGCATATGTAACATTTCAATATGTCCTTTATGATCTAATTTGACAGCATGTATTAGATCGCCACTAGGACTTTCAATTCTGCAGAAAGAAAATCTTTCTAATCTTTCATCTTGTACAGATGAATATCCTCCACCTGAATTTGACCAGCTATTCTTCCCTACTGGCATTTTGTCAAGAAGCTGTTCTAATATAAGAGCGCTTGATTGTATCTCAGCTATTCTTACTGATGCTCTTGCCATAGTGTCTTCATCATTATCAATCT
>DATBGR010000625.1:0-11534 GCA_036557905.1 Nitrososphaeraceae archaeon
CAAAATACTTTATTAATCTATTTTATTGACTCTTCCACCGGATCTCGATTATATAGAATTATACTCAAATTTCAGTGCAAGAAAGGTCCAGACATAAACCTTAATTTCTGATCGTCCGTTTCTGCTGCTTGTACAAAGATACTATTTCTTCAACTTTGCTTGCGTCTTCAGCGCTCTTGTCATCCCGAACTTTCCCTGTAAACTTCGGAAATCGTAACGCCAAACCGTAATTCTCTTTTATGATATTCATCCCCGCGGTGTGGATAGGGCTCAATGTAATTTCTGAAGCGATGATCTCGATAACTATTTTTGGTTCAAACCAGACATCCATCTGCATGTCAGCATCCACTCTTGGGTGTTTATGCTTTAGCAGGTACTTCTCAAGATTGTTGTGGAAATCACTCAGATTCTGATCTGTGAAACCAGTTCCCACTTTTGAGGTGGTCGTGAACGTATCACTTATGGGATCATATGCTGCCAGTAGGAGTGCGCCATATTTTCCTACTCTTCTTCCCCGACCGTATAACGCTCCGACTATGACCAAATCTAACGTATCAGTCAGATTACTTCCGTATTCTTTTTTCAATTTTATCCAAGCATATCCTCTAGCCCCTGCTCTGTATTCCGACTCTAATTGCTTTACCATGATTCCCTCGCATCCAGCTTGTAGAGCCTTTGACAGATATTTTGCGATGCTTCCCACATCTTCTACTATCTTTTGTGGAACCAATAAGATTCTGCGGTCATTGATGTTGTCTATAAGACGCTCGATTAATTTTCTACGGTCTTTATATTGTAGGTGGATTTTAGATTCGCCATTGTAGTACAATATGTCAAATACATTGAGATAGACTGGATAATTCTTCATTGCCTCGCTGACTCCGTGCTTCCTTCTTCTATGCATGAGAACCTGAAATGGTAAAAATTCTGATGTTTTCGAGTCTATCGCTACAACTTCGCCTTCGAATATAGAATCTGCCAATCTCGATTCTGTAATAATGGAAACTATGTCTGGAAAATGACCTGTGATTTTTTCTAGTCTACGAGAGAATAACTCAACATGCCCCTTACCCTTATGCACCTGGATTCTTTCACCGTCAAGCTTGAATTCTGCTGCAGCGGAACCCTTTACTTGTTTGAATACATCCTCAATTGTAGGTGACCTCTCGGCTAGCATCGGTCTCACAGGGTTGAATAGGCGTATTTTGATCCTTTTTACTGCATCAAGACCTTCAGTTGCTAGAATCTTGGCGACCTGACCAAGGTCACTTGAGGAATTATATGCATTTTCCAACAAGACCCTGTTTTTTTTGGTCCCCGTAAACGTCAAAGATAGAGCATCCATAACCGTATTGTCGGCAATACCTAGCCGCAAAGAACCGATAATGAATTTTATTATATATCGTATTTCTCTAGGTGAACACTCGTTGATAATACCAGTGACCAATTTTATTTTGCTTTCTTGCGAGCCAGGTCCAGTAGTTCTGGCGATCCTGTATAAAACCGAGTATACTCGCTCCACAGTCATAATTTGTGACGAAAGAGTAGTTTGATTTCTGTGTGCCATCACCTCCTTTGCGAGGTTACCAAGATCGCCTGTACTCCTGTAGATTTCCAGTAATGAGGCAATGTCCTTACCTGAGGACTGAGCCAATGCACGTAAAATCATTTTTTCTGCTAGGCCTATCTCAATTCCTTCAAAATCTGGTCGGAGTTTACCTTGAATGAGGTAAATCACCTTTTCTAATTCTTCTGGTGGGGTTATTTTGAGCAAGTGAACTAAGTGATCTGTCAGGCTCAATCTACTAGTAGTAGTTTCCATTTGTTCAAATGCGTTTACTAGCAGAGAAAATTCCATGATGTACAAGGTTAAAACCTGAGGTTTAAGTCTTATGAGCACTAATTCGGACCATTTCGAACCTGATAGAGACTCAATACGAATACGATAAGCCGGTATTAAAGCGCCAAACCTTCGTATTGATACTATCTGGCCCTCGAATCACAGACAACTGCGTTTTCAATGATATTGAGATTAATTCTGCATTTTTGTCTGAGAATTCACAATGCGTGGCCTGGATCGGTCTTCGAGTTTTAGAAGCAAATCTACAAATTTAAATTAGAGTTAAATGCTTCTGCATTTGTATTTACATGGGTGGTGCAAAAAAGAAACCAGTAGGCTCAACTCAGAGCGATTCGAGTGGACCCTATGGTGACTCCAATTCTGCTTCTGGTAAACCAAAAAAGGGTGATTCAAAAAAGGGAAGTGGACAGCAACAGCATCAAAAACAAAAGTTATCAGTATTGGTAGAAGATGCTGGTGGAAGAAAAGCATTGGATAATATGAAGGCGATTACGGTCCATTCATTTGCTAGGAATGTTGGCGTAAAGATTTCTGTTGCGAATGCATATATCAGATCTCTTGAGGCCAAAAATGTTCTTACCTGGGTAGGTGGATATAGCGGCCATCGGATTTATCAGCTTAAAAAATAATCTTTCCCTTACGCCTTGATGTAGTAGCATTGATATGTGCTATCTGCGATCTGGATTTATCGATTGTGGATTTGCTCTGGATGACGTTCACTAACAACCTGGAAACATGTTGTCTATTTGCTTCTAATTACGATAATGTTCCCTGGACTAGCTAATTTAATTATTTCTGTGTTTCCCTTGAGTATTCCAACCTGACTCATCGGCGATACCATTGAATCCTGTAAGAAAAAACATAGTGCCCCGTTAGATGTCATAAATCCAACCTCACCTGACTTGAACCGCGTTTTGGGTTTTTCTGTGCCGATTTCCATACCTGTCTCAATGTAAACGAATTGATCTTTAAATTTGTGTATTCTGTCCTGAATGGGCAAACATTTGATTATCTTATTTACGGTTACTGGGGCTAAATGCCGAATCATTTCACAATCAATACTCCCCTTATTCGATAGTTCTAAAGTCAGAAGAATCCTGGAAACTGAATTGATGCTGGATTTCTCATTTGACATAAGAAGATGTTGAATTTTCACATATTTAATAGAAACGTTTAATTTTGGGGATGTTCTCTAATTCGTAACATTTAATTAGATATCAAATATCCTTTGCTTTATTCTTGGTAGTTAAACAATTTTCCGCTGACAATCCTACGCATAAAAAGCCTGAAGATCAGAAAGAAAAATCAACCAAGAAGGTTAGCGCCAGAACAAAGTCAAATTCGACTCATTCTAAGACTGCTCAGAGTGCATTAGCCGAACATTCCCGAGATGTGTCTAAAAAAAAACAACGCCGCTCAGGACAGAAAGAACACGTCACAAGATCAAAGAGTAAATCTAACGAGGCTATTCTGGAAGAAAGACCAATGCAAGCAGAAGTAGAGTCGGACTCAACCACGAAGAGAGTTACTAGGCCTGAGAATGAGGTCGTCACCTATGCAGAAGTCGACTTTGAATTGAAAGAAATACCTGCAGACGCAGATAAGGTTTTAATTGGTCCGGCCAGACTTACTAGATTTGAGAAGGCAAGAATTACAGGTGCCAGATCATTGCAGCTTTCATTAGGAGCGCCGAGCTTCATCTCAGTCTCGCCAGATATAAGAGACTCTATATCACTTGCTATAGCAGAAATTGAATCTAAAGCCCTTCCAATTTCTATACGACGAATTCTGCCAAATGGACTATATCAGGATATTCCAATAGACTGGATGAAAGTATAAACTAAACCGAAATCTTCCGAAATCTTGAATCAATTATAATAGCAGATAACAATCTAATTCCTTTTTTTAAAAGTCCTCAATTGTTCGGGGTGGATGAATATGGTATGAATCAACTAACCAAAGAAAGTATGAACTCTCTAATCAAAGACGAGGTATTTCCAATACCAAATACTTGCTTTAGTCTTCCAGAGTTGTACTCGCTCACACTGTCAGAACTACCTTTACCGATCCTGGATTTTGAACGAACAGTAGGCTTCCACTTAAGTGCGAATTCTGCAATTTTGTTTGGATTCACATTTACAAGCGTGTTCCAACCTTCTTCCACCGTTTCTATCCATTCTGTGGTATCTCTTATCGTGATACAGGGTACTCCCAGAATATATGCTTCCTTCTGGACTCCCCCAGAGTCTGTCATAATCTTGCTAGCATTACGGATTAACTGAATAAAATCAATATATCCAACGGGATCAACAAGAACTAGGTTTGGGCACTTTTCAAGTCTATCGTATAATGCATTTTCTTCGAACTTTTTCTTTGTTCTTGGATGGATAGGAAATACAATGATTCTGTCGTCGATACTTTGGCCCTTGCCAGAATCACTTTTTTTGGAAATCAATTCAAAAGCCTTGACTATCGAGGTAAGCATTTTTGCAGAATTAGTATTCTCTGCTCGATGCATGGTAAATAGTATGAACGATTTTGGATCAAGCCCTAATTTACGAAGCACTTTTGATTTCTTTATTGATATTTGAGAAGCTTCTTCTACAACCTCGACAGACAGATCTCCTGTGAATATATTTCTACCATATATTCGTTCTCTCTTCAAGTTAGCCATTGCCGTCTTGGTAGATGCAAAATGATATTCACTCAACTGATCCGTTAGAATTCTATTGATCTCCTCAGGCATTCGCCTATCAAAGCTTCTGAGACCAGATTCAATATGTCCAACCTTGATCCCAGACTTAAACGCAGCTAATGCTCCTGCTAAAGTGGAATTTGTATCCCCGTATACGAGAACAAGATCGTATTGAGGTTTACTATTCTCATCCTTAACTTGCTTGTTTCTATTCGTAGTACCGGAAATACCTCTCTTTGTTTGATCTTGATAGCAATGACTCAGGAATACGCATTCCAATTTTTTTGTCATTTCACCAATTTGATATCCTGGTAATCCTGAGCCTACTTCCAAATCGAAATCTGGCTCTGGCAGATCAAAATCCTTAAAGAATATTTTCGATAGTCCATAATCATAGTGTTGACCAGTATTTATTATCTCATGTTCCACATGACCTTTTAGCGCTCTATAAATAGGTGCCACTTTAATAAAATTGGGCCTTGCACCAACGACTGATGCGATTCTCAAAGCATGAATGAACCTACTTGATTAAATATATTCTTTAATAATCGTTTTCCTGGGTAGATCTATTGTAAATTGTAGACATTCTTTTCATTCAAATCAAAAAAAGCATGAGTCACTGCCAGTCCTTACAATTCCGGTCATGTCTTATCTATCCAATATTAATACGAATTTTCTTATTTTATTCACCTTAGCATCTTTCTAACTATTAGCTGAGTAAATAAATTATGATTTTTGTATTTTTACTTTTGATATCGTATGGATATCTAGTTTATTTTCATATAAGATTTATCAGATTAAACTGAGTGGATTAATCCTCTTAACGCAAATAAATTATTAATTCAACTTATACTCAAGAATTATGAATAACAGAACTTTGGCAATTGTGGCAGTCGCCGCAGTAGCAGCTATGTTAATCGCAACATCCATTGTAGCGACTGATGTCGGATATGCAAAAAAATACAAAAAAACTCAAACTGCAGCACAGGCTAATGCATGTGGTAATGGAAAATTCCCAATGAAGATCTTCTGTCAGGCGATCAATTCGCAACTACAGGGCAGCGACAACGCTGTTAATGTCATAGGCGTACAGCCTTCGTAATGCCCACACTCCAATTTTTTTAAGTCCTTTTTAGATCATTTACTCATTTAGGTAATATCTCAAGATTGGTATCATTCCAGTACGTGTCCATATAACGGTTCATTGTTTCGGGAAAATTGTCTTATTGGTTCTAAATGGGTGGCGTGCAAATTTATATATGATAATGGTTGATTGCGCACCTCATTAATTGTGAAATCGATCGCTGTATTTAAGATATATTTTCATCTCGAATTGTTCCATTGTAGTTGACGTACTAATGTAGGCCTATGGTCAGGAAATATAGGAAATACAATAGAATTCGCACTCTCCTTTGTTGCTAATTGATTATTCTAATCATTACCAACAATCGATTGATTTTACAAGTATATTTTACAAACAATTCGTCTTTGTGAGCTAGACGTATATATGTGAATATTTTTTAGAACTATATTGCTGTGAATAGAATACTAATTGCTATGAAGACTCATTTATCATTTGAAAGCAACAAAATCAATTATCGAGTCTTACAATTGTCTTTTATGGCAAAATCGGCTATTAGCTGCATTGCAGATTAGTGTGTTTTAGTGCATGCGTTAATTTATCACTTCGACAATTATGTGATTAAATGGAATCTGTCATATTGTTATGACGATAAGGGTAATCCCGCTCTATCCAGAACCAGCTTTGCTGTTGACTGATGAGCAAAACGGGCTTACTAAGAGGTATATAGTAGTCTCGGATCTTCACTTAGGTTTCGAGAATAGCTTAGATACGCGTGGTGTATTTATTGACTCCAATTTATACCTCATCGAGACAATCGATGCTTTGTTGTATCTAGTTCGAGCCTACGAACCTGAGGCTGTAATTCTTTTGGGGGATCTAAAGAGTTCTGTTGGGTACGTTAACCGGGATGAGTGGAACAATGTACCATATCTACTCAATTCTCTTTTGAAGTATACAGAAATCTATTTTATTCCAGGAAATCACGACTCCAATATTCGGTTCTTGTTACCAGATAAAGTAAACATATTCAGCATCCACGGCATGCTTCTAGACGATACTCTTCTGTTGCATGGACATACGATGCCATCTTCTTCTAGGCTGACAGCTGTCAAGAGGATTATAATGGGACATATTCATCCTGTTTTTTTGAAGCAAGGGAGTGTTCTGACTGGGCATAGGGTATGGTTACATTTGAAGGTAAAAATGATGGCGTTGAGTGGTATGAGTATGAAGTCTTTATCCCAATCTAATGAGTTAGTCGAGATCGTGGTTATTCCTGCCTTCAACAGATACCTCTATGCATTAACCAGGAAGCAGTTCAAAAAATCCATATCGCCTATAGTAAATAGATCTCTTCTGAAAAACGCTATAATGGAGGCATATATAACGACACTTGATGGTAGTTTAATCGGAGATATTAGCTCCATAAACGATGTTCTGTAAAGTCCCAATCGCCACAGCTTGCTGGCAGTTCACTTATGTTAAAACTTTAGTAACTTGGATTTGATTTATTATCTTGATAAGCATGCACCTGTTTTATATGGCGTCTCATTTGTTCCATACCTTCAAAGAATTTTTTACAATTTCTGCATTCATACCCCTTCCGATCACAATGAGCTAGTTGATTGTGTTGCATTAGTTGCTCTATCCTTCTGAAGCGAAGGTTGCAATCATAGCATTTGTGTCTTTTAAATGGATTCAATTCTATTTCACCTAGCTTGATTGCGATTATCCCAACATGCTCTGCAAAGCTGTCCTACTATTTTCCATTTGGGTTTTGGATTGTAGCGAAAAAAGCTAAGTTGTTTTTGACATATTGCGCAGAAATTTATCTTTTTCTCAAATTCGATTCTTTTATTTTCATAACATTCCTCACATAGAACGCTTCCTGTACCCATTTCCCATTGCCACTTTGGTTTGTTCTTGTCTGCTTCTTTAAGTTCCTTCGCACATATCGAACACTTGTCTTTTTCTTCCTGAAGCCGTTTCTTTCCCTCTTGTTTTTTGAGAACTTGTTCTTTAGTCTTGTCTATATGGCAGTCAGCGCAGAGAAAGCCTTCTATTTCAGAATCATCCGGGGGTTTGTATTTGTGTTTTAGGACCTTACCACAACTCGCACAATGGAGAATTTTTCTTCTCCCAAAAAGTCTCAAACGGATATATTGTGATTTACCCATAATAAAATCTTTAATTTATGGTGTTGTGCTTTGGGTATTTTAAAGACGATATGTGAACATTTCTATGAACTGTGTAAAATATGATTTCTAAATATTAAAAGTAAAGAACTAGACCTCAAACAATGCTGACTCTTGGTTGGAATTCGGGACTATATCTATAGTTGATACAATGTTACGGCAAAATTCTTGATCTAAAATCTTGCAAAAGTCGTATTATGATTGATGATATTTGTTCCTTGATATAGTTTCTGGAAAAAGGTTTGCTTAAGACTCGGCGAAAATTTGGTTTAGGTCATATGTATTGGAATATTTTAACAAATTCGTTAAGCTTATTCAGATTTTCATTTTATCTACAATTTTGTTCAGAATACGATTTTATTGAGCCTTTGCGCTCTTTTGAACTAATCTGGCACGCTGAAAAAGAAAAGAATAGGAGTGTCATGAAACGAACTATTTTGCATTGAACTTTTGCTAGACTTTATTGTGAAGCGGTAACTCTAGCGAAATTGCCTTTGCCTTGAATTTGCGAGGCTGCATTTTGGCAGTTGACTTCATATGGGAACTTGCCATTTCCGCAAGCATTTGCCTGAGCTAGAGATTGAGATTGAGATTGTTTTGTTTTAGAGAAGTGGCCATGGTGACCGTGTCCCCCTGCGTATGCGTTGCTTGCTGCCGTTGTGATTAACAATGCTGCAAATATTGCTACAGCAGCTATTGCGAAACCAGTTTTGTTGTTCATATTATATTTCTCTATTTACAAAATAATGTGATAGTTTATCTGCATTAGGAGAAATATTGCTACGAGTTTAATCAGAATCATCTTCTCGAACACTCACTCTTATAACAAGCCAGAGTCATTGAATTGTGATATATTCTTTTGTAGCTAAAATTAGTTTTATATGAATCCTGCCAAAGGATACGCCCATTTGTTCATTGCTGGTAGATCTTTACAGTGTATCTTGTTTAGTACTAATTCTAAGCATTGTATGAATTAGTACTTATCATTACAACGAATTTCATCTTGTCATCACAACGAAAAATCCTGTTTCAGCACAGCGCTCGAATTCAAGTTTCACCTTATTCTTGTAATAACAATACGAACAGACTTTTCGTAGCTATATGTCGTCATACAAACTCAAGAGTCACAGGCAAACTCTGAAAATTAAATAGTTGTAGAGAAAAAGTCCACGAAAGCTAAATTGGGTCCTGACGGTATTTTTTTGTTCCTATACGGCACATTAAATTCATTGATTCAAATGTCGCAATAAATAATTTGACATCGGTCATAACTATTTCATACTCATTATATTCTGGGCTAGACTATGAGAATGATCATTTTTGGATAATCCGAATTGCCGAAAGGAAACATATACGGTAGTGGGGATCTTGTTCGAGAACTTAACAGATAGGATCGTGAGAGAATTATGAACAACAAACCACTACACCTGTTAGCAGACCATGCAGCAGCTTATCACAATCCAATTATGCATTCTCGATCGTTTCCCACACCTCCTCTTTGATGATCACTAAAGAATAAAAACATTTTTAAAGAATTATACTCCAACGAAATATCCTAAAATAATATACAGTATGAGTTCACGATTAACTTATACACACTTGTTTAGTCTGCTAGAGTACTACGGAAGATGATTCTGATTAAACTCGTAGCAATATTTCTCCTAATGCAGATAAAGCATCATACTATTTTGTAAATAGAGAAATATAATATGAACAACAAAACTGGTTTCGCAATAGCTGCTGTAGCAATATTTGCAGCATTGTTAATCACGACGACTGCAGCAAGCAACGCATTTGCAGGTGGACACTATAAAAAGAGTCCGAGTCAAACATCGTTCCAACGAAACGAATGTGGTAACGGCTATTGGCCACTAAAGGTAGACTGCCAAAATGCAGCCTCACAAATTCAAGGCAGAGATAATGCAGCTGCAGTAGCAGCTTCACAAGGATCTGGTTTCAGCGGACACAAAGACGGCGGCAAAGGCGGCTATGACGACGGCGGCAAAGGCGGCTATGACGACGGCGGTAGTGCACATGGCGGTAAAGGCGGCGATGCCAACAGCGGTAGCGCACATAGCGGTAAAGGCGGCGATGCCAACAGCCCAGATGACGCTAAGATAAGCGTCAACTAATCTAAAAAAGATAACCCAAAAACTACAAAATAAAGTAGATCCTCTCTTCATTTTTTTGGTAAATCTTTCCAGAATCATTGATTTAGGCAGAATCTAATATTTGCTAATATATTAGATCAGAATACTAGCATAGCAAACAACCCCTGATGGCAAATATTCTTAATATACGAAAATGATTCAAGATAACACTACATCAATTCAATCATGTATATCTAGAGAATTAATTTATAACATAATTTCCGCAATTCATAGATAAGGTTTTGCGAAATCCAAGACAAAAAGCCTTCTGGAAAATATTTAAGTACTCTAAACCAAGACATAAGATTCCCACCGAAAAACATTGATAAAACAATTCAGAACTAGAATAGTCTGAATGTCAGTAACATTTAGTCATATCTTTACAGTCGGGACTGACATACTAAAATTTTTACTTCTTTACCTTGACAAATTATTACCAAGTTGTCTTTACTTTCAAAAGTCATTATGTAGTTGAATTCATTTTTAAGTAGCTACAGGTCAAATCCGCTGAATATGGGGATAATTTTATCTTCCTCTACTGCTGATTAGTACCAAGCCCTCTACGTCGTTAGGATTCAAATATACTTCTCCCTTTACAGACTCTTTAATTCCGATTATCGGTTCCTTACATTCGGGACAGATTTGATAATAGACAAATATGGTGTTATTTCTTGCATTTTTCCCTACAATGGAGTTATTCATATGAGGATGAAATTCATTTTGACAGATAGGACAAGCTAACATATTTTTAAATCTTTAAACAAGGCGGATAATTATATCCCTTTCTGATTCATTCGTGTCAATATGCTTTTGCTCTTAAACTATTCATTGTTCACCTGTTTTAGGCCTGATTTGATATTCCTTCAGACAACCAGCTTATTGATATCTGTTTACTTGGCTCTGTAAAGTTAAGATGACAAATTATTGTTATGATGACTAGCAAAAAGATCCAACCATTGTTGTATATGTTGCAATCTACAATTACTTTTTCTACAAGGAAAATAATCATCAAAACCTTCTGTCCTATCTTTGATGTATTGTACCGTCCTTTCTATGATACTTTTCTCATATGAAGAATGGATATGATGGGGACAGTCTCAAGAATCTGCAAGCCTGTGGATACCATGTACCACCATCAGTTGAAACAGGATGTTCTCCATATCGTTTTACAAGGTTTAATATAAAACGTTCTGCAACAAACATATTTCTCTCTTTTGATATGCTTATTTGAAGGATTTCCCGATTGTCGTTTTCAATTGCTATCCATAACCAAATATATTCCGAACCAACTTTAATGATAGTTTCATCAATTATAAATTCAGTAATACGTATCTTTCTGGAACTTAACATCTCTGGTTTGTATTTTTGAATCCAATCTCTAATGGCAGTATGGCTTCTTTTAACAAATCTAGACAAAGCTTTGGAAGTATTTCTTAGTGAAAGACCAAGGAAATAAAGATACAGAGAATATGCAATATCCTCAGGTTCTGTTCTCTTTCTTATTTGACACATCATAACCTCTATGAGTCATGAAGCTATAGATTTTTCC
>DATBGR010000626.1:0-4678 GCA_036557905.1 Nitrososphaeraceae archaeon
CTAAGGAGGAGGAACAATTTAGCGCGCCTATCATTCTCATTTAGTCCCAAACCTCTTTCTTTATTCAGTGAAACTTTAATCAAATATACACTCGTACCGTCTATTCCTCTCTCAATAATAGCAGTTCTATCGATAAATCCTACCACATGGCCACTATCTGAAATACACCATTTTTATATCGAATTGTTCGCGGTTCTACTTGCTGCAATACTTTCATTTTACTATATATCCCGTTACCAGACTTTAAGTGATAAATTCAGTCTCTTTCTTGGAATAGGATTTCTTGCTAATGCTTTAATTGATTTGCTGCACGTTATAATATCCTATAATTTAGTAAATGAGCCATTATTTCTCAAATACTTTATACCACAGACTTGGTTTGCGGGCAGGCTATTTCTCAGTGCTATGTTTGCCATAGCAATTGGATGTTATCCTATATTGTCCAGGAACGAACAAGAAAGAGAAGTAAGCCAACATCACAACTTAGACCAAAAAATGCTTGTAATATTTTTGGTAGTTCTTGCCTGTCTAGCTGCTGGTACTGCAATAAGCTCTCTTTTCATATTTTTTCCGGGTGTAGTGCTGGATAACTATCCTTTACATAGACCATATGAAATTCCCCCGCTAATATTATTTTTAGTTGCTTTATTCTATTTTTATAAGAGGCAGCTCTACAAGAAAAATGACGTTTTTTACAAGGGAATCGTCGGTTCTATACTAATTGATGCATTTGCTGAGCTTATTATGTCTTATTCAACTGTTTCTTTTGACACAGCACATAACGTAGCTCACATTCTCAAAGATTCAGCTTATTTTGTTAACATTGTTGGACTCGCATTATCGAGTATCAACTACAATTTAAAATTAAAAGAAAGTAACGATAGCCTAGAAGAAATTAATGCCAGATTGAGAGAACAAGAGGAATTGATACGTGTTCAATATGAAAGGTTAAAGGAATCAGATAAAATGAAAAATGAATTTATTAATGTAGCCTCTCACGAATTGCGAACACCTATTCAACCAATACTCACTCTATCTGCAGTCCTTAGACCAAAAATACAAGACGTACGTCAACAAGAGTTATTAGATATCATTATAAGAAATGCAAAAAGATTGATGCATCTCACAGAATCCATACTGGATGTTACAAAGATCGAAAACCAATCACTAATTCTAAAAAAAGAACTGTTCGATCTAAACAACATAGTAATAAATGTGATGAATGATATAACATTAGGCTCAGAATTCATAAACAACAAAAACATAAGGCTATCATATATGCCCCAGCATATATTATTGGAAGCAGACAGAGTGAGAATAATACAAGTTATTTCCAATATGTTGGCCAATGCTGTTAAATTTACAAAGGAAGGTACAATTACCATTACCTCTGAAATAAAAGATAGCGCCGCACTAGTTAGCGTAAAGGATACTGGTCAAGGCATACATGCGGAAATACTACCTCAGTTATTCACTAAATTTGGTGCTAAAGCTCCTCCACACGGAGTACAGAAGGGAACTGGATTAGGTCTTTTTATCTCAAAAAATATAATTGAAGCTCATGGTGGCAAGATTTGGGCTGAGAATAATACGAATGGAAACGGAGCAACGTTTACTTTTAGTGTACCCCTAAGAGAAAAGGTACCATAGAAGTGTTAAGAACGTCTAATAAATTAGGAACCACAATATCGAGTACAAATAAAGATCCTATATGACATAATACCATATGTTACACACCCACTTTTGCAGATAGCTCCTCTGCATCTGCACAACCCATGACTCAATCTGCTAATACAACTAATACAACGACGAACGGGAAACGTGACCGCCGGCCAAGTGCAAAAGCTTTTATGTCCTAATGGGCAGGAGTGGCATAAATATCAGTATTACAAACCAGACAGTAAATACTTGGAATCTCGCCAATCATATTTTATTTATTTTCTTACCAAAATCAGCAACTATGCCGTACTCCATGAAAGTGATGTTATACCGCATATTATGAAAGCAATCATCGTTGAATCAAATGATATAAACATTGTAGAAGATTTCATCTAAGTACAAAAATATGTTGTCTATATTTTTTAGACGTCTGTCCACAATCTTACACGCCATTGTGATGGTTCATTTGTTCAATGGTTCTGTTCTCATTCTCATGACCCGTGGACAGACAATCTTCTAATTCGAGTTTCAAGGGTAGATGAGTCTTATTTGGTAAGCATGTTTAATGACAACTTTGACTTTAAACATTAAATCATCCCATATGATTTCATATTTCTTAGGTTATACCTATAATCTTCAAATACATACATACGTTGTTACATTTAGCACCGACAGCAGCGGTAATGGGATTCGGTTATGCGTTCTTGACGGCTGCACTACTTACGGGGATAGGAATTATCTTTACGGCTTTTTTCATACAAGAAAGACAACATCGTCAAGCTGGAGTAGTCTCGGCGGCCACAGTGCATCAGTCATAAGCACGAGTAGTATCAGCCATACTGCAAAGGATAGGGACTCCTGATGAAGTAGTAAAAGCTGTCTTATTCCTTGCAACAGATGGCACAGGTCTAGGCAGTCGTTAATTCTACATATAGTCTACATTGGTAACATAGTCTATATGCTTCATATATGAAGTCGATATATACAAGACGATCCTGATTTTCATAAGTATTTTGAGGTGGTACCAATCTTGTACACACTAATATGATCCTATCATGAAACTTATCAATATGATCCTACGGAATCGCTAATTTTATATAATTAGAACCCCCAGACACATGTAGGTTCTAATTTATGAAAATCTCATCTGATGATTCTTCAGCCACTGTTCATGCTCCAATCGATTCTGATTCTCAACCCATCATTAGTGCAACGTCTAAGAAAGAGGAGGAAATATGTTTCATTGAAGCACAAAATTGTTGTGTTTGTTTTGTTGATATAATCAATTCTACAAGGATTACTTCTAGTATTAATAATCCAGAAAAAGTCAGAAAATACTACGAGATTTTTCTTAACACAATGGCTGCAATAGCCAGGAACTCAGGAGCTAAAATAATAAAAAATGTTGGTGACTGTTTAATATTTTGTTATCCTACAACTTCTGACGCTTCTAACAAATCTGCATTTAATGATGTGCTTGAATGTAGTATAACAATGATAGAGTCCCGTAATACAATTAATCAAAAGTTGTATGAGGAAGGATTGCCCTCCGTGAGCTACAGAATTAGTGCTGATTATGGTAGAGTGGAAGTCGCTAGATCAGCAACTTCACAGAGTGATGATTTGTTTGGCCCTGTTATGAATATATGTTCAAAGATAAATTCGGTGGCATTACCAAATGGGGTAGCAATAGGAGATGGGCTATATAGGATTATACAATCCTTCTCTCCGCTTTCTTCCCTTGAGCAAAATTGTTATCATTTCGAGGAGATAATAACAATGGAAAACCAGCAAACTGATTTTAACAATTATCCTCTATATTCTATGCGAAGGAATCGTATAGCTTCTTTTAGTGAGCGTGATTGGCAAGAACAACAATCGACCAATATTTTGTTAATTGATGACGAAGAAGATATCCTCTTGACCTTCAAGGAAGGCTTAACTTCTGAAGGTTATAATGTTGAAGCATTTGTAGATCCTACAGAAGCATTCACACATTTTGTAAATGTAAATCCATCTCATTATAATTTGGCTATATTAGATATAAGAATGCCCGGCCTCAACGGATTGCAGCTGTATTACAGACTGAAGGCAATTAATAGGAATATCAAGATTCTCTTTGTATCTGCTTTAGACGCAGTATCAGAGCTTATTAGTGTATTGCCTGATGTAAACACCGCACATGATATTATAAAAAAGCCTGTTGCACTTGATGATTTTATAAGGACTGTAAAGATAGCTCTTACCTGATGACATTCTATCCATAACTACCATTGTATTATGATTTGCTTTTCATATCTCATATTATTCGGTTTCAATTGGCTTTCGTATTAACCGATATTATGGACACAGCTAAGGTCGTGGCTCTTGTCCAGAAACCAGTTAATATATCAGGATTAGTAAACGTAAAGTCTGGTCCTCCAGCTTGGAAGCAACTTCCAACATGGCATCAGAGAATGACCACCTGATATACAATGTAAACATAGACTAGTATAATTCTGACCTGATTCGTTTAAACATGATAGTGATCTCTCAAGACAAATTAGCAAAGTACTCTAGAAACTTTTTTGTCATCTCTAATAAAGAGAAATTTCTGCTTATATCAAACACATGACAATACACCCATAAGATAACTTTTTGTCAAGGATTAGTCGAATTTAATAATTGTTGAATTGAATTCGAAAATAATCCATGTGACTTAATTTGTGGCATCGAATTTAGTAATTCAGCTGGATTAGAAAGTGAGACGTGGCAGTTGTTGTTGATACATACTGTTGTGTGGCATACATCGCCTTCACAATTAGTAGATCTCTTTTTTGAGAAACTTTGAGCATTTGCTATATATCCTAACGGCGCTGACATAAACATAGCTGTGATTAATACTAAGGCTACCTTCCAAATCATACAGGTGGTGCAATTAGATCAGTGCTTTGACCAGACTCTTAGATCTGGGTATAGATCGTATCAGGAATATTATAAGGGATATGGCGGGATTATCTGAGCAATCAGTATTTACATC
>DATBGR010000627.1:0-15350 GCA_036557905.1 Nitrososphaeraceae archaeon
GGCGATTGAGTTGAAATTAAAACAAGAAATAGAAAAGTAGTAATAATTACAAAATCTCTTTTATGTTTCATTAGTTAGTCTTTTTCACCCGTTCCATGCTATTTTGTATTTCTAAAGACAATATTGGTCTGTGCAACTAAAACTATCAATATATCTATTAATCAACCTATCAGTTGTATGCAATAGCAAATCCTCTGGGAGATTGAGAATAATATTCTTTGGACCACTGAATCTCAAGTTTGTTCCAAGATAAACCTGAGTCAACTGAGATAAATACCCCATGATTATTCACGGCATAGAATTCACCAGCAATTTTTGGGTTTGCAATAAGGGTTGCGATAGTTGTTCTGCTTGATTCAGGAAGACCATCTGAAATAGGCTTCCAGTCTTTTTCGTCAAGGGACTTTCTATATATATGAGATTCAGCATCCTCAACGACATAAGCACTACTAGGACCAAATGAAGCTGAAACAATTACAGTGTTTGGATCACCTGAATCAACAGCAAGACCATATAGATATTGATGCCTAAGACCGCTAGTAAATTCTTTCCATGTTTCACCGTAATTAGTGCTTTCAAAATACCCATCACCTGCAGAAGAATATAAACGGCCTGGAGCTTTTAGATGTGTTGATAGGGTATGAGTGTCATATGGTCCGTGCTTTGTTCGATCTATCCAAGTTCTGCCCCCATCAGTACTCTTGACTAGAGCTCCTGCTTCTATTGCAACAAAAACATTGTCAATATTGTTTAGATCTGGTTCGATCCAACGTATATGATGCGTCCAAGGTCGAGGTGGAAAACTCCACGAAGTAGAAGATGGCAAATTATTTAGAGCATTCATTTCTTCCCATGAATGCCCATTATCATTTGAAATGTACAAGGCACTAGGTTCAGTTCCTACATAAATTTTGTTATTTCTGTTTCCATGATCATGACTAATCGCCACGGACATTATATCAGGACTATGTATTGCATCTTTTCCAATGGCATTCCAGGTCTGACCTTCGTCTTCGGTTTTCCACAAACCATTTCCAAACGTGCCACAGTATGCATAGCTTGGATTATTTGGGTCAAATATTACACTTTGCGGTTGTGTTCCCTTTAAATGCTCATAAACTTTAGTACTACTTGATGGGTGAAGCACGAGTAGTGAATTGTGCATTCCTATCATAATGATCTGTGCATCATGACCAGGCAAAGTTCTTGTGTCGATATCTCTTAGACGACTTTTCTTATATGTCTTACATTTACTTCGCGTTAATGATTTGTTGGAAATACTAGCTGACTGACATAGTGTGCTGCATAATTAAAACAGTCAATTAATCTATTAGGTATGGTTTGACCAGGTCACGACATGTAATAATTACAATAGATGTATACCAAATTAGTCGCATATGCAGTAACTTGTCCTAACTTAAGAAAAATCTACCTGACACAAGATGATATCACTTAATCAATGTTTGTTGTTGCTATATGCAAGCCAAAAAAACAAAACTGCTACTATTACATTTATACTTATATTTCATATGTCGAATCATAGATATCATGGAGCCCCAGCTGTTATCCCATCTGCTGTAGGATTTGCATGTAGCGTGTCATATTCTCTAATCTCTTGCTGCGTTGGCTTTCTTCTTAGAGTCTTTACAAAATTGTAGACAAATATGAATTGAGCTATTCCTATATTCAAAGCAAAAAAGAGCAACCACGGCATTGCCCAATCAAATGCACCTGGCATACTTGCTTCTCTACGAATAGCCCCTTGACCGCCTATAACAATAAATAGTAATGCAAACCCAAATCCTCCAAATAGTGTTAGCCAAAAATGAATTTCACCCAGTGTTTTATTCATCTTCTTCTTTGTCAAGTCTGGCAGTATGGAATACATAATTGCAAAAGCAAATAGTAGTGGGCCTAGTAGCAGTATAAGATGAATATGTCCAGGCATTGACATGGTATTATGTAGATAAATATCTGCTCCCCACATTCCAGTCTCTACACCTTGAAAACCACCAAACATCCAGCCTGCCAAACCAGCTAAATAAAATCTGCTAGTAATATTCCAAGCAACCTTGCCTCGCCATGCAAACATGAGAATTGTAATAATAGTCATTGCTGAAGGCCATACAATTCCAAGACTAGCAGTTTGTGATAATATTTGTAGCCAAGCAGGATTTGGCATATCCATGAACACATGATGTGAGAAAACTAAAATGGAAAATCCTGCATAAAATGGCCAGGTTCTATAATTCCATTTAAAGAACGCAACTCTCTCCTTACTGTATCTTGGTGCAATGAAATATATCGCTCCAAGAAAAACAAGCAGGGGAAAATAAACTATAGGATGTGCAAAGAACCACCATGCATCTTTAGTTAACAACCAATTAGATGCATTAATAGGATTTTGTAATGATGAAAATCCCTGTTCTAGCTGAACAAAAAGTCCAGGATTTCCCACAATTTGAACCAATGCAGTTACAAACACAGACACCAGTACAATAGGAACTGCAGGATGAGTGTCTCTTAATTTCTTTGGAAACCATGAATTAATCCCTAATAATGAAATCCATCTTACACTTGGAGATAGATTTTCTGTATGGACAAATTCTTGTTCTACTTTTTTGGAATCTTGATTTTCTATTAACACAGGATCTTCATGTTTTCTTTCTTTTTCATCTCTTTCATGCATGTACTCAAAGATTTGAGTACCTGTAGGAAGTTTTCCCCTAAGTAAAGTTGCAAAAGCCACAAGACAGAATATCGTAATGTAAATACCTACTAAAAGATCTGCTACCAGAAACAGAACTGCAGCTACCATCCCCCATGTCATCGCAGGAGTGCCAGGCAAGAATGTAAGAGGCATCAAGTTATACCATCCTGCACCAAATCCCGATAGACCTGCAACAAAGATTAGAATGACTGCTGCTTCCATAATCCAAAATGAAGCTTTTGCCCATTTCATTCCGCTAATAGGTTTTCTGCCCCATTTACTCATGGCATAATATCCAAACCATAAAGTATTTGCTGAAATGACTCCAAAAAACATCACCTGGCCATGAGCTGTAAGAAGGGCATACCACAATACATTTTGAGGTATCCAATCCACCTTTGCTATAGGTACGTCTGTTTGTATTAACCGCATTCCAATGGCAAGAGAACCTGCTATAAGAAAATTTATCAGCATAGCGCCCATAAACATAAGAACTAGCTTCTTTAATTCAGGAGAGATATCATATTCAGGTAACGGCGGTGGAATTTTTGGATATGATACCTGTTCTTTATCTGCTTTCTGCATTAGTCCAGCCTCTCTTCTTGTTCCTGTTCATAATACACAGCATCATGAATACACACAAATTCCTTATAATTCATACATAGTGGCCTATTCATTCTAATATTCAAACAGTAGTTCATACCCCAACTCCTCCCCCTCCGCCAGCTACCACTGGCGACGAGCCTCCAGTACTAGGAAATGCAATATTCCCCGCACCAGCACCAGAAGGCAGGACTTGAATTATTGATGTCATATATGGATGTGCATATCCACAATATTCTAGACATCTGATCAAGTAAATACCTGGATGTTTGAACGTATAGTAAAATACGTTATCCATGCCAGGAATGACTTGCATCTGAAGTAATATTGGTGAACCATCAGTAGGCCCAGCGAATATTCCAAAGCCATGGTTGACATCTATGGAATGAGCTATGAATTTAACTGGTTTTCCGACTTCAACAGCAATATGAGGGCTTTGGCCTAATGGAGTATGACTGCCGTATTTATTCATAAGCCAGAACCACTGACCTGCAGTTATGCTTATGGCTTGCATGTGTTGCTGCTGTTGCTGCTGTTGTTGCGATAAGTGTCCCTGCAGTTGTTGATTTTGTTGACCTGAAGTTACAGACGAAAACGCCACTGGAGGCATCCAAGGATAACTTGAAACCCATAAATAGACTAAAACTGCAGCTACAAATAGACCCCAGTATCTCTCAAAATGATATTTCTTCTTTGAAGCAAAAGCTTGAAACTTCATCTTAGTAGTTAACATAACAATTAAAAAGCCAGCAGCGCCAACAATTATAACTATAATTAATAATAAAAGTAGATTGTGTGGTCCCCAACCATAGTCTGCAGCTAAGTTTACTACTGAATTCATTTGCTTAAGTTGCACCTGCCCTTTGTTGCTGTGCTAAAGGTGATGTCGTTGTTGTTGTCGTTGGTATCGAAGCTGGATTTCCTACATTTATTACGTCAAGTTCACCAATCATTCCCAGCCAGATGTGTCCCCTTACCATACAAAAATACTTGTAATTACCCACTTCATTTGCCCTAAAAGTAGTAACCATTTGTGTATCTGGATTCATAAATTGATTTATTTGTCCTTCTTGGAATTGTGGATGACATCCAGTACATGGCATAGCTGCCATTACACTGTAAGGTATTTTCTGGATCCTTTCAGGTATTGGAAATTGCATTACATTATTCATGATATTTGCTGTTTGTGGAGACAGCTTGGCAATTCCAAAGTTATGAGCCATCTGACCTGCATTTATAACGGTAATTTGTACCACATCTCCTTTACTTACCCTTATAGTAGGTCCACCGGATGTTCCATTCCATCCAAAATCATTTTGAACCAAAACAAATTTTTTGTCTATATGCAGTGGTTGTTGTTGTGCTTGCACTTGTTTTATTAATCTTGATTGTTGCTGCTGCTGGTTAGTTGCTTGTCCCTTGGACGAATTATGGTTAAAAGCAATTTGCCCGGACATAAATTGAGCATTATTTTTTGAAGCCAGCATCGGGTTAGATAAATGAATTCGAGGCGATTCTGATATTATCATGGCATAAACCGTACTGCCAGCAGCAATTGCTAGAATTATTGCTATACCAATCACAACACTACCGCTAACACTATATCCCTTATTGGTTGAGTCATTTGTAAACGATGGATCTGGCTTCCATTTTGAATTAAGGTTGCTGCTATCTTCACCAGGATCTTTACCGTTTCTATCGTTACAACTAACCAAATAATGTCTTGGATAAGTCTGTTCTTTAAAGAATAAATAGCCATACATCTTTTCTTCCGATATAATGTTTCAGATAAATATCGTCTACAGTTGGTGGTAACAGACTAATATGATAGATCTTTAATAAGTTTTTTGTCAGTATACTTATACAGAAGTGACTGCTGCCCGAAATAGAACACTCCAGATTGTAGGACTCGTAGTTATAGCAATCTCGCTAATATCCGTAACCTTCGCAGCATATAGAGTTAATACCCAATCATCAGCGTCGACGACCAGCAAGGCATCCAGTGACATTCCTATTAATTCCAGAAGTAATACTGCTGCCAATCAAATTGCAGCTGCGACGACTATTAACCAGTCGAGGACTACTCAAATAAAAATTCCATCTGGTGATGGAAAGGGTCCAAATGTCAATCCTGTTTATTACATACCCAGTGAAGTTGTAATTCACAGTGGAGATAGGGTACAATGGACAAATTTTGATACTGTTGGACATACTGCGACATCTACATCCTTTAATTCTGGGCTAATATGGCCAGTCGCAAGTCAGCAAGAACAAAACAACTTGGGTCCGTCTACATTTATACATAAATTTAATAAACCTGGTACCTATGCATATTTTTGTCAAATTCATCCGTATATGAGCGGAGTAGTATATGTTGATGTTCAGGAAACGGAAAGAGTACTGAGTATAAGAAGTGGTTCGACAAGTTACGTTAAGGTTAATGTTGAAATGCCCCAGAATGCAGCCTATCAAAATAATTATGGGCCATATTTCATTCCTACTTATGCAAAAATTCCCTTAAATGGTGTTATAACTTGGACCAACAAGGACTATGTTGCACATACAGCCACAGCAACGGATGGCTCATTTGATACACAGCCTATTTTGCCTGGAGAGTCAAGAACATTTCAACTAAACCATACCCCGGGTACAATTGGCTATTATTGCAAGATTCATCCATGGATGCAGGCGTCAATTGATGTTTCGTCATCATCAGCAATATCAAAAAAGGCATAATCTCGAATTGAAATTTATACAAATACCTGAGATAGTATGTTAACATTTTTTTTTGAAGTCATAGCTGATATACAAAAGTGCGTATTTGTTTGCGTTAATGTCATACTAAACTGCAAGAAGTGAGAAATAAGAAATAATGTACTGACTTTAAATTTTATAAAGTGCATAACTTAACCATGTCTAATAGACATTCTAGAGATCGCGATAGAAGTCAAGACAAAAATACTGACAGAAAGCCTGTACTATGGAATATCTTTACTATACTATTCACTTTAATAGTAACAGTAGGCTTATTGTTTGTACAGCTCTTACCATATAGTGCTAGTAATGGGCACATTATACTTGGTAAGTCATCCTCAAATCAATCAAGTCCCAATCAGTTACCTGCTACTAATAGAAGTGAAAAAAATAATAATACACCCAATATTTCAAATGCAACAACAACAATGATAAGGTTAGGAAATAAGAGTGCAAATAATAATAACAATAATACTAATTCAACAATATCGCAAATGTCAACAACAGAAGCAAATAAAACTACAAATGCAAATGCAGCCTCTCCGTTCCCACCTAGGATGTCGAACACAACTGGATTTTTCCCACCCAATAATAAGGCGGAAATTGTAAAAGGTGCGGCTCTACTTCGGGAGAAGGCATATCAGCCCAATCCAGCAAGGGTAAAGGCTGGTGGATCAATTACTTGGACCAATTTAGACACTGTTGTACACACAATTACTTCTGGTAAAGGTATAACCGATCCTGCTATGGGCACAAAGTTTGACTCCGGTATGCTTGGTGGCAGCTTTGCACAAAGATTCTTCAAACCTGGTACATACCCTTATTTCTGCCAGATCCATCCTACGATGGTAGGAACAGTAATAGTCAAATGATCAATTAAGTACGATAGTACAATGTAAGTAGTGTCATCTAGGACGTTAATTGATGATATTGTTATAATTATGGCATGTATATCATACCGCTGACTTATTTTCGTTCAGATATTCTGAAGTTACGTTGATAGGTAATGCAGGTTGATTTAAAGTAATTGTAATAGAAGTTCAAAAGTTCAAATTTTGCAATAGTTTCGCAGTGGTGAAGTCAAATATGTATCTTACCTATTCCCTCCAATATTCCGTGTTATTATCGATCAGATAAATGTGAAAGTAAAACAAAATAAAATTTGGAATCTATTCCCTACAATGTCCTAGCTATAACCACTTCTGACGCGGGTCCAGATGAAATGGTACTATTTTCCTCCAGTTTTATTAGAGGAGCTGCCTGAAGCAGACGTATTTTTTGATTTTAACAGCTGTGGGTTGGTTGGAAGAGCCTTGATACTTTGGGGTGTTGGAGACTTGACTTTGCTCTCCTTTATAGAGTTTTGAAGAGCGTGTGGATTACCGATATTTGTATTGTTTGCTATGATTTTTGAACCGTTCCCAACGACTTTACCTAATTGTTTCAGGTTGCCAAGGCCAGCTCCACTATTAGATGTCTGTTTGCTAGGTGAGTTAGATGGTTGTGCTATTGCTAAAGGACTTGTGTGTTGAGTTGTAATTGCTATGGCTGTTGTAGCAAAAACTACGGCAATTCCAAACATTAATGTAGTAATGTGCTTAATACCATTACCAATATTGGTATCCATATTAAATAGAAGCTTTTATACAATTTAATTGTTATAGATCTATTTACTGCTTGATTATTTTTGCCATTCTAAAGTAATCAACTCAACTTGGGGTGATTGCTTTTGATTGCATCTTCTTGCTTGTCTAAACAGATTCCACTCGCGCGCGCAAAATAGACACCAAGTTGCTTGTTTTAAATATATTTATTGTTTGCTGTCTAATAGATTTCAATGACAACTGAAGAATCCGAAGACTCTCCTGAAAGAGGAGAAGTGTCCCTACAAGAGCAACAAAAAATCGCAGAAGAGTCTAGTCATATAGGTCCGGGTGAAAGACGAGATCCTAAAAATAGGGGAGAAGTGTCCCTACAAGAGCAACAAAAAATCGCAGAAGAATCTGGCTAATAGATGGAATGTGTTGTTGGTTGTGTATACTGTTTATCTGTTTGAGTGAGATACGTAGAAGCCCTACAATTAGATCTACAGCTCTTGGATAAAATATAGGTCACTAAAAATGCAGAGCATAAAAAATAAACAAGGAGATGATGTCCTTGTAATTTATTCCGAAGAAATTGAAGCAATGACTATATCAAAGAAAACTAAAAAAATGAGAGTGTATTTTAGACCTGAAGGATTTTTTGAATTTCGGTTTAAGAAAAAGGCCTTAATTACTGATAATTATCTTAGATTCGACGAAATGAAATCTTAATAGATGATTTATTTATTTGCATTTAAATAGAAAGAGCTAAGCAACCTTCTATTTAAGTATAAATGCTTATCCGTTTCAATCGCTTATTCTTGAATGTAAAGGATAAAGGATTAAATGATAATTGAGCTTATGCTATATTGAGAAATTACTATATTGATTATTCTTCAAGGTCTTTGAATATTCTATACTTCTAATATTCAAAAAAATTAGCATTATAAAAGAAATGCTTTGGCAAAAAATGTTAAGGACTGTGCGTAACCTTCCAAATCACTCCAGTATTTGGAAATGCCCATGGCAGTCCAAGGGTAAAAGGTAATGATACACCAGCTGGAGAAATAGTTCTCACCTCATTAAGGCCCACACTTGCAATGTACAGGGAGTTTCCATCTGGACTGAATTTTATGCCAGTAGGTCTAAATGAACCATCCGCAGTGTTCAGAGTAATGAAATCAGTTAAACCAAGCGTATTTGGATCAAATACCACTACTCTTTGTCCTATGACTTGACCCATAACTGAGCCAACACTTATTCCTAATCGAGAATTAGCGGTCAAATGTGTTTGTGGAGCTAATGTTCCAAATTCTGACATCAATATTTTATCTTTAAAACCAAAGCTGTTGCTAGTGGATCTATCGGCTTGAGTAAACGCCGTACCTACGTCTGCAACATAATCTGGTTTGACAAGAGGAGGATGATCAAGCATAAGGAATTTCAGAGTCTGGTTATTCAAGGGGGAAGCAAATAAAGGATCGGTTACAGGTAGTCCGTTTCCGAAAAAGTCTGGCCAACCGTACCATTTCCCCCAATTGCTAGGATGTGATATGTCAATAACATATATCTTATCTCCATCATTTGCAACGTTTCTGCTTCCTCTTTCATCTATACCGTTCATATTTATCACTAATTTTTTTCCATCTGCTGTGAATGCTGCACCGTATGGATGTCTTAGTCCCCAGGCAACTAGTTTCAAATCTGTTCCATCTGGGTTTGCGCTAAGAATGCATCCATTGCACTTGGTATCGCCCTTTACAATTTGTCCCTTATGTGTAGTTGCGTTAAATGGAACAAAACCGCCAGTTGTTGCATTGTCGTTTGGCGCTGGAGAAATGTAATTCTTTGAAATAAAGTTTACACCGGCTAGCGTAATATTCTTGCCAGGAATATCATGTAGATTTGGAGTGCCTTTAGTCCATGGGTTATCTTTACCAACAACCCCGCCATTGGTCATTGTACCCACACCAAAATACATTCTTTTATCTACTGGATTAAACAGGATTTGATCGATATAGTGATCGCTTGTCCCGGGTAATGCAGATATGATGTTCTCAACTTTACCTTTCATATCTACGGTTGAGATCTTGCCACCATTAGACATGTATAATTTACCATTGTGAAATGTGATGTCACTCATTGGATAGTCAAGACCTCTATCTACAAATACTGATACGTTGCCTGTAGCATGATCTATTTTTAAAATTAGTGGCGGTGGGGTCAAACCTACATAAGCGTATCCTTCTTGACCAACGTACATGTTATTTTTGTCGTCAAAGGCAATACTACTCGGAAGATTCAAATTCCATAGTATTGGCTGAATTTTGTATCCTTTTGGTATATTGAGTATGTCGGTGTTGGGTATAGTACCTGAATTGGCTGTAACCGTAAGTTCTGGTGCTAGTTTGAGTTTTTTGGATGGCGGCTCTACAAGACCTACATTTTCTGAACGCGTTATTTTCCAAACTACTCCTGTATTTGAATGCATCCATATCATAGTAAGTGGTATCGGTTCACCCGAAGGAAGTTTTTTTATCTGTTCTGTCTTACCAATACTTGTAACGTATAGCGCATTTCCATCTGGACTAAAAGATAGTCCAACTGGTCTGAAGGAAGCATCGGGAGATTTTAAGGATAGGAAATTTTTGACAGCTCCATTAGTGGTATTTACAGCTATAACTTTTTGTCCTATCATGGTTTTGTTTGTATTTCCAGGAATGTACATCTTGACTGGTTTATCAAATTGGTGGGTAAATGGTGCATGAGTTCCGAATTCGCCTACAAACGCCATTCCATTAAAGCCAAAGTTGGTTTTATTGCTGTTTATTACTGCCTGTGTTAACTTTACATCGTAGCCAGGATTCGCAAATATTTTTGGTAGCTCTTGTTGTCCTTGTACTTGCCCTGCTGAAGAAGAATTCTCTAATAGAAGGCTTAATGGCTTACCACCGCCACGAGGAGACTTAAATTGAGGTGCAGTTACAGGTTTTAATATCTTGTCTTTATTTCCGTCGTAAAAATAGTCAGGCCAGCCATAAAATTTGCCAACATCATTATTATTTAAAATATTGATACTCCAAATCTTGTCATAATCATTTTTTATTGGCCTGCTCCCTCTTTCTTCAGCACCCGGATCAGTTACTATTAAATGACCTTTTTTATCAAAAGCTAACCCAGTAAACGTATCAAGTCTCATGCCCCATGCAACAACTCGCAGATCTGTCCCATCAGGCTTTGCACTTAGGACACATCCATTACACTTGGTATCTCCCTTTACAACCTGTCCTTGAGTAGTCTTGTTGCCAAATGCCATAAACGCGCCAGTAGTTGCATTACCAATTAGATTACCAGATATAGCTCCCGTTCCTTTGTCGCCTAATACATCCGTCCCAGTCCTGTTCTTTGGAGGCAGAGTAACTTTTGCCTGATAACCTTTTACCACAGTTATATTCTTGGGGCCATCTGCAAGCATATTTGGAGCTTGAAAATTCTGTCCTGTCAGCTTCACATCTTTTGCTGGAACATCGTGAACAAAAGGAAAACTGTACGGCCATCCTAAATTAGGTGAGAAGTTATCCAAACCTACCACTCCACTATTAGTGGCGCTACCTTGAGCAAAATATAATCTACCGTCTGGACCAAATGCAATTTGATTTGTCGCATGATCTCCACCGGCTGGAATTGCACTTATAATATCAACTACGGCGCCATTTGTTGGATTTACTGTTGAAATTTTTCCTTTATTTGCAACGTAAAGTTTTCCTTGATGATATACTAGATCAGTAATGGGAGCACTTAGAGACCTATCGGCTAATATTGAGACAGTTCCATTGGAATCGATCTTCAAAATTCTTGGATATGTCGTTAATCCTCCAAACCCAAGTCCTGCTTCTGACACAAACGTATTTCCCTTATCATCAAATGCCGTACTTGTTGGAAGAGAAACATTCCAAAGAACAGGTTCAATTTTGTATCCTTTTGTAATATTAAAATTAGAAGAAGAGGGGGCTGGACCAGAATTTATTACAGACGAAGCAAGTTCTGGAGGTACAAATGTCTTTGGATCCGATCTTTTTGTAACTGTTATTGCTTGGGCTCTATGAATAACCCATGAACCCAATGAGGAGGAGGGTTGCAATGAGGCTGCAGTAGAAAAAATAGAGATTGCTAAAAGGAATAGAACCAAGATCGCCCAAGCGGTTGTATTTTTATCACTTTTCTTGTACTTGTAAGAATTTGGACCAACATTATTGTTGTACCGAGTACACACGGTTAGAGCATACATTTTATTGGATATTAATACAGAATACTTTTGTTCTATAAAAATTACGTAGAACATACGTAATTATCTTGTACAATAGTTTCTTGCTTTTGTAATACCACATTTACATTTACATTCACATTTAGCGACTTACATATATAATAAAAATAACTAATGTATCTTGGTATGGTATTTAGAATCAAAATTAAGAAAGAATTGTGGTTAAACACACATTTGGGATTCACAATTTCCCGAACTTACTAGCATCCTATAAAATTGAAACTGATCTAATATTGGTGTTAATTAAAAATAATGAACTATATTTTTTTCATTATCTGTTTTGACACGTAGTATTTTAATAGTAATGTAATTTCTGTATTTGTATGCGCTTTCAGATGGACTTTCAATTTTAGGATCAAATCGTAAAGACGTCTCATGCAGCATGAACACAGGAGTTGCTATCACAAAAATATTATAACTTCAAATAATACAGGAGTAGGACCTGGAAGTAAGAATAACGTAACAACTTTAGCTGGAAACAAAGGTAATATTTACTGAGATGGAGCTATAAGTGGATCAGGTGTAGAATAACTAATTAATTAATTAATTAATTAATTATCGCCTTCCGCACATTTATCTACGTTAATCAAAATGTCTTATTACAGAATCTATGTAAGGTAGTATAGCATATTCATTATTTAATTCCCATTGAGACTGATTATAATTTTGATTTTGATTGCATCCGCTTGCAATCAAGAGACTACTAGATTTCCCAGCATCCACGGATGGATTTTGCAATAGTATGAATAAGCACCTTTGGCCAAATTAAGACTTAAAGTTAATGATTCACCTGGTAAAATTGTTTTAGTATCAAATGCAACGCCACCGTCTCCAGAGGTTGCTGTATGTGCAACATAGTCCTTGTTGGTCCATGTTACTTTAGCCTTTTGCGGAACCGTGACAGTAGCAGGAATGAAATATGGCCCATAATTATTTTGATATGCTGCATTCTGGGGCATTTCAACTTTGACATCAAATAAATTTCCTGTAGTTGAAATTAATTCGCGTTGAGAGGCAGGAACATCAACATAGATAACCCCACCCATGTAAGGGTGTAATCTATCAACATAAACAAAAGTACCGGGCCTGGAAAATACATAGCTGTATGTAGATCTCCCAGCCGATGAATTCGTTGGCCTTATGATCCCAGAGTTAAAAGCCAAAGATGTGACGGAATGATTTGTTACATCCTTATTGACCCATACAACCTTATCACCGCTCTTTATGAACAATTCATTAGGATCAAATTCTAACGGAACAACACCGGCCTTTTGTCCAGAGCCTGGTTTAATTGTTACAGTACTAGTATTGTGTCTTGTAAAAGCAGCGGAAATAGTAGCATTGGTATTAGCAGAGGATGTTTTAGCAACTACAAAATCTATGAAGTGACTACCTTTGTAGTCAATAACTTTCGGATTGTACTCTGTATTACTACCACTGTAAATATTGAAATTGGATAAGGCCATTATCCCCAAAATGAAAAGAAGTAACACAAGCAACAAAATTGGGCAACTTGCACTTACCATATCGCATATAATCTATGCACTTTTTAGCCTATAAATGTGGTAAGACTATGATTAGATTTCTGCAAGTTTGATTCAAACTCATTGCAGATGATGTTTAGAATATCTGGTAATGTCAAATTTATCAAATTCCTTTATGATATGTTGAACAACTTTTTTCCAAATGAAATTAAATCGATGTAATTAAAGCTAGAATTGGATATGCTACTTGATATTAAAATTCCTGAAATCAGGCTTTTAAACTGTACAAAAAATATAGAATTATTAAGTTACTTGTTTGTTCCTGTGGCGCCTTGTTCGTATTCGTTACCTGTATTGGTAGAACCAGCAGTCCCCTCAGTCATGCCACTTCTTCTTAGTTTTTCTTTAGCTTCTTCCGTAGAAGATGATCCTGTGGATGATGTATTCTCTCTTTTTACAGCAGTTGGTTCATGCTCACTTATTTTGGCTAGTGACATAGGCTCATTTGATTCATATTCTTTGGTAGGATCACTTTTTCTTCCAGCTTTTGTTCCAGCTGCTCCTTCTTCAAATGTTTTATCTGTACTCATATCTTAGTACTGCTCAGAATACTATATAGTAGTCGTAATGTACAGGTTACCATTAATAGAACTGATGACCAAATTTAGACTATTAAATTGTTTATATCGTTACTTTAAAGATATATATTGTGTAATGTGTTAATATCTGGATTAATTTGACCATATACTTTAGCAGGCAGAGAGTTATTATTGAATCATTAAAAAAATTAAATAATAATGGTTCTGACTTTAAGTGTAAACATTATTTATTTATGTTATCCGAAAGATCAATCGATGTCAACTGATTACATATGCTGTTGCAGAATATGTAATCATAGCGTTGTGAATCAATGCCTAAGATCGGATTGCAATTGTTGTACCGTTGAAAATCATTAGATGGTGATGGATGGGATGGATGGTTTTACACCTGTGCGTTAGGTAGAGTTGCCGATCGGCCTGATAAATATCTTTTCAAAATGAGAGATTGAATATCGTCAGGTAAAGGCTAATCTTTTTATTGAAAACGCAAATATTAGATAGTGAATGGATAGCGAAGAGGATATCTTGAAGGCAGTTGAAAAGCTAATGAAAGACAATGGTTTGTCCAAATTAAAAGCCTTATCCATGTTACATGGAAAATATCAGAGTGAAAGACGTCTGGAAGAAGCTGTAATCGTTCAAAGAATTATAGATAAAGTGAAAACTGAAAACTCAGAATTCCAAGAAGGATTCTACGAAGACTCGTAACTTGTAACTCGTAATTAAAGTGCCATTTTTAAAATATCAATAATAAAGCTAATCGATAAGAAAAATATTCATTTTCTAACAGTCAAACTTTTGAGCTATAGCTAAATTCAAAAATCTAATGATAAAACCTAGACTTGCAATAAGAATAGAAACCAAATACTTAGACGCAATTATTATTACAGTCTTTATCACCCAAAATAGCTTCAATTAAGGTGCGATAATTGACAACTATCTTATAATAGAATATCTATCAATATGTGCCATTAATTGGAAAACAATTGATTTTATAAAAAGTGCTATCTTAAGACTAAGAAGCCTTCTATCAATCTTAATTTTTGATATCTGTCCTAATTTAATAGTTCTAATTTATTCTTTAGATCCTTGAATCTATTTCTTACAGTCACCTCAGTTACTCCAGCTGCTTTTGCTATATCATTCTGGGTTTTATTTTCACCTGTTCTAAGACAGGATAAATAAATGACTGTTGCAGCCATGCCCATTGGATCTTTTCCTGCAGATATCTCCTTTTCAGTAACTGTATTCATTATTGCTATTGCTCTTCTCTTTGTTAGTTCGTTTAGACTT
>DATBGR010000628.1:0-16126 GCA_036557905.1 Nitrososphaeraceae archaeon
ACAACATTTCTAATAATATATCGTATAGCATCATCCGACAGGGTCTTAGGCACATTTAGCCTGAATGGGTCGTCGGTGTTGAATTGCTCCCTGATTAGGGGAGCTTTACTATTGTTGGTTATCGATTCTCCCGATGCTACCCTATACTCCATATACTCTTGTATAGCCTTGTAACATTCAGGAGTGCAAAAAGTGTAGTATCTATCACGAGTTCGAGCATAAACCTGAATTCTGTATAATAGGTTAACGCCATCAAGAGTCATTTCAGTAAGATCACCAATCTGCAAGGTTCTAGCGGCTCCCACTCTCATTCCAGAACTACAAAGTAACAGGACAAGCACCCTACTTCTAACATCACAAGCCTTCAGAATTTGAAAGATTTCCTGATGTGTGTAAGCCCTATCGTCATTATCAATAAACTCGTCTGGAGGTAGATGAATCCTAAAGTTACGCATGGTAAGGGTAAACTCATCGTTATTTATCTGAAAGAAATGCAGAATAGCAGCCAAATGCAGCTTAATCGAACCCCTAGTAAGTTTCCTACCTGGTTTTTCATCTCGCAGATATAGGACGTAACCGACCAGCATCTCCTTTATTATTTGAGGTCTGGTTCTGCTATAGTCTAGTAGCACCTGAAGATCATTAATCTTGATATGCTTTAGAAAACGCTTGAAAACGCTTTGATAGACTGCTGCTGTCTTTTTTGAGCGGATGCCTACAGTGACGTCAAAGATTCGCAGGTTATGGTTTTGGTTTTGTTGTAGTTGTAGTTGCAGTTGTAGTTGCAGTTGTTCTCGTTGTTGTTGGTCTTGTTGGTCTTCTATTGTTGTTATTATTCCATCCCGATCGTTAGCACCAGCAGCCGCATTTTTCAACGTCTAGTTAAACGTTAGTATTCTATTTAATCCTAGGATATCTTAACGTAAACTAGATTATATATGAAAGGACTGGATTTTAATATTGCTTATCATATGTACAAGACGGCAATCATCACTGGTGCTGGCAGAGGTATTGGAAGAGAAACTGCTCTTTTATTGGCCAAAAATGGTCTAAATATCATTGTTTGTTCCAGAACTCAAAGGGAACTTGACTCTGTAACAAGAGAGATTAGTAAATCGAGTAATAGCAATCATGTGGTAGGTGTGAAATGCGATGTCAGTAAACCACTAGAAGTAAACCACCTCATTCAGAAAACTGTTGACAGTTTTAATGGCGTAGATATTTTAGTTAATAATGCTGGGATAGCATTTATTAGCAAATTGATTGATACTTCGGAAGAACAGTGGAATAAGACTATAGATATAAACTTGAAAGGCACCTTCTTATGTACCAAAGCTGTCCTGCCTTTTATGTTGAGAAGTGGATTTGGAGTAATAATAAATGTGAGTTCTGGGGCAGGAAAAATAGGCTTCCCTAATATTTCCGCGTATTGTGCAAGCAAATTCGGTATAATAGGAATGACTGAAAGTTTATCTTGGGAAGTGGGCGGAACTGATATACGTGTCATGGCCATATGTCCAGGCGAAGTAGATACTCGGATGCAAGAGGATTTAAATAAAGAATACTATGGGGAAAATAAAAATAAAATGCTAAAACCAGAACAAATCGCACACAAGATTGTCGATATGATTTTTGATAATCGGCACCAGTATGCTAGTGGTCAATCCGTCATAGTTGATCCATGATAGGACGCCTTTTGTCATGATCAGATCTGTTCGAATGCAAATAATGTTTGGCAAGCTAGACTTGTTATACTTCGATCAGTCCATATTGCAAATATAATGATGTAAATCCGGACAAACTATGAATTTTAAATTGTTGTACCTTTGACTAAGGTATAATCTTCTAATCGGCTATCTCTAACTTATTTTGATTTTTAGCTTCTTTAGACAATATTGCAGCAGTTATCACTATGTAAACGACTTGTCCTAATTCACACATCAACGAAATATCATCAATGAAAGGAAGAATTTTTAATGTATTATTCAGATTGTGATTGTTAATTCATTATGCTTCTCTTGAACAATCGCAATAGCAATGCAGTCACACCAATCGAGAGAGCAGTTATCGACACGAACCATAAAATGTCATTCTCGATCAATAAAAGAGGATATCTTAACAGGAATAAAAACATGAAGGTTACATTACTTTATCATACTATACTCTTTTCCATTTTTATCTCAATATCTCTAGTGTGAGTAACGTTACACTACTTAAAAGTGAAATGCGAAATTGATAGGATAGTTGTAATGTCACACACAGTATAGATGAGACATTTGTTAAGTCATTCTGTACTTGTGTTGATCATTAAGTGATCGATGTAAAAACATACTATTAGATATTTATAACAATTAGCGCTGAATATAATCATAAATGAAAATTGGTGTGATTGGTCTCGGACTTATTAGGATCACAAATAGCACTCAGACTAGCTCTAAATGGCCATAATATTGCCGTTTTTAGTAGAGACAGGGATGGATCCAGGGTTGTTTGTGAAAATACTTAATTCCACATACTTTAAGACTGGAATTAGTGAAAAAAAGGACCAAAAATCATTAATGATGATTATACTTCATCATTTTATTTAATGAACATGGTAAAGGATTTAGATCTAGCTATGGATACTGCATGCAGGAACGGTCTAACTCTTCCGCTTACTGCAGCTGCCCAGGCTGTTTATAAGGCATCAGATTCATTCGGGCTATCATAGAAAGATTATACGTCAATAGCTTCTTACCTCCTAGAACAGAATAGTTTTAGTAGTTCTCTTAAAAGACTAGAATGAAGTAACAAACCGCTAATCGCATCTTATTCATAACTTGGCATACATGTTATTGATAGTCATAGATTGTTTTACGGCTAGATTATAGCCAAGCTTCGGGTATAACTTGTACCCAGATAATTCTGGATCACATTATGTTCTGTATTCTGAGTGTTCTGCTATTGAAATTTGATATGTTAACTATTTTTTTATGTTAACTCGCGCGATAGCAGTTGACGCTATCAGTTATTTCGTCGCAAAGTTATAGTATATAATACTCATGGTAACATAAAACATTACCTCGGTGTTGCAGCAGCGGCTTCCTCTATCTTTCGCTTTTTCTTTTGTAATTGCTTTGTCATTAATCGCTTAGCTATTCTTGGATTATTCTTTTCTAACCATTTTGCAAATGCTTCCTCCTCTTTCAGATTTTTCTGTAGTGTATTGATAGTTTTCTTGTCCGTCTTCAATAATTCAAGTGCTTGAATACCACCTTGATACATGATCGCCTCTGCTTTTTCAATTATTAGATCGTTTATTGACTCCCAAACTTCTCTTTCATTAGGAGAGCTTCCACCTTCTATCATACTTTTCAGTGATTGCGGCGGCTCAGGTATAGGCAATCTGCCACTATCTGTGATCGGTTCACCACCCATTGTTTTTATACTATCCTTTAATCGTCCCTGTTGTTCTCTTGTCTGGACCAGATGGCGATCAAGTCTTTCTTTTAATTCCTCATCGATAGTTTCAGATATTCGCTTTTCCAGTCTTTTCACGGCGGCATTTTCATATGACAAGGCAAGATTGAGTCCAGCTAACGCAATCATGCTACTCTTATCAACTGGATACATCATCCACTTTTAATGCAATATCGCATATAATGATAGCGTATTTGCGATTGCTAAGAGTAATTGAGACAGACCAACAATTATTCCTAGACCACCTAGCAGTATTTATGGTCCTGAGGTGGAATCACCCTCAACCTATTGAGTTTGATAATAGTATGTAATACGCTATGACATATCGCGGTTGGATTTATTATATGGCTTACCGGCTTAGAATGCATGTTGCCTAAGACTGGGAGACAAACAGACCATGTGAGGTACGCTTTCAAGTATCTTCCAATGCTTGTATGTTGTGAAGCTGAGAAATCAGTTAATCCTTATATTACGCGAATTGTGGCCTCATGCTCTGATAGTCTCCAACAGAATCTTAAAGTAATTTAAGGTCCACTATTTAGCATATTATTTTGAATCAAGCTAGCATTCCTAGAATCTCGCTTAGTGCAAATATCTGGATTGTAACTGATTAAATCAGCAGAATATAATTGGCTTATAATTCGAGCATATAAATATTCCACAGTTCATTTGTTCTTTGCAGCGATTGGCACTTCGATTCCTTCTGGAAAGTGCAAGCGGCTTGTTCCCCTGTCTGCCGGTTGGCCATAAAGTTCTGGATATAGATAGTATCCGCGTTCTTTATCAGGCTTATCTTCCTCGACTTGAACTCGATGAGCATTAGTCCAAGGATCTTTACGAATACCTGTAACCTGCCACGAGACTTTCATACCGAGAGTACCACCTGCAATCCTGAAACTATTACGGTATTGACGATTATTGCAATTGTTGGCAGTAACAAAGTAGTCTGTACTGGATTCAGATATTTTCCTAAAAACTAAGCTCACCAACGACAGACTTTTAGTGCAAGCAGGTAAAGGACGAATTATACAGGTAGTTAATAATCTAATAAACAACGCCATAAGATTTACCATCAAAGGTATCATCACAATCAGAACAGAAAGCAGTGAAGAAAAAGAGCAAATAGAAAACAAGCAAACTCATAACAGGAAGATGGCTATGGTATATGTTAAGGACACAGGTATAAGAATAGATCCTGAAATACTTCCAAGACTATTTGAAAAATTTGTAACAAAATCTTCTGATGGTACTGGCTTAGGACTATATATTTCAAAGAGCATAGCAGTCGCTCATGGCGGAAACATATGGGCCAAGAATAATCCCAAAGGAAAAAAAGGAACAACTTTCACATTCAGCATACCGCTATAATATCTCAATATCATTAAGTTAAATGATAGAAATAAAGTTGTGATATTTATTTTTCTAGATGTTTGTAAACTGTACATAAATAACTTAATATGATCATTTTCTTCTGAGATGAATGCTGGCTAGGTTTTAGTTTGACAGAGAATTTTGTTTGGGAGTACCAAAAGGGCCCTTGCCGAGTCACTATCTCCAACTATATGTTGATAGTGGGTAGTACTACATCTATCCTGAAAGTACGCCCAAACTGTGTCTAATGCTATGAGTTTTTATTTATATTCGTCTTGATCGTTATATCTTTTGACTACGGATAATGATTTTGGACATCGAGTATCTACAGATTCTTTACTGACAAGTTGAATATAATTAAGTTCATTCATGGTAAATTCATATGGAGTATAAGGATATTTTTCATGGTTTGTACGAATGAGAATACTGGTCTCCTGTTCTATGCTTTCAACGGTATATTTCTTGTCAAAATCGTGGTACAAAGGTGTTGAGTGAAAAAGAAAACACTAATAACAATGCAAACCGTCGCGCAACATGGTTAGAACTCTTCTATGACCTTGTTTTTGTAGTCGTTATCTTTCAACTTGCTCATAAATTAGAGGAAGATATCTCGTTAAATGGTTTTCTTGGCTTTTTAGCACTCTTCGTTCCTGTGTGGTGGTCATGGATTGGTGCTGTCTTTTATGCTACTAGATTTGACACCGACGATCTGGGACACAGAATTTTAGTACTTTTGCAAATGGTAGGCGCTGCTTTCTTGGCGGTATATGTGTCTGACGCCTTCGGGGAAGGTTCTGTTGGTTTTGCTCTGTCATACGCTGCAATTCGTATTATTCTTGTTCTAGAATATGTACGAACAGGTACTAGCAAATCATTTTCATCTGCTACCCCTCTTATACGACAAAACAGCATAGGTTACTTAGTTGCTGCAATTATGTGGATTATCTCGGCGTTTGTTCCTCCACCATTTCGGTTCGTTTTATGGGGAATCGGGCTAGTAATAGATTTTGCAACACCGGTAATAGTAGGAAGATTGCATCCACAATTTGCACCACATATATCACATATAACAGAACGTATGGGCCTTTTCACAATACTAGTACTGGGAGAGTCTATCCTAGGAGTTGTGCCAGGTATCTCAAACATGGATTCCAATATTTATTCTATGTTAATACTGGGCCTAAGTCTTAGTATATCTTTTAGTTTGTGGTGGTTGTATTTTGATGGTGTAGATGGTGCACCTATTAGTGCTCTGAGAGAAAAGGGTAAGATTGGCGTGTACTCCCTTTGGTTGTTTGGACATTTCCCACTTGTTGTTGCAATAACCTTAATTGGGGTTGCATTAAGTTATATCATATCAAGAGCACATGCGTTAGCTCTATCATATATTGAACAGTGGCTTGTCTGTGGCAGTGTTGCCTTGGCATTGGGCGCTCAAGGGGTATTACATCTCTCATCTGCATACTCTTATTTGTATACCGGATCTGTTCAGAATTATCGCGTCAGTATAAGATGGGCAACATATAGAATAATTTCGGCGGGCATGATTCTTCTTATTCCCATTTTGCGTATCCCGTTGCCACCACTTTCGCTTATCTGTATTTTGACCGCAATTTGTGCTGCACAAATAGTTATAGATTTAAAACAGCATCCCTATCATCGTCGACCTCAAGCCTTGAAATGATTTTTTATATATAGTCATATTCCCTGTTTCACAAGAAAAACTACTTTCTCCTTTCTATGTATACGTAACAGACTAGGAAGTTACACGGGAAGAAAAACCAATGCCATTATTGGATGAAACGTTAGATCCACACCGTTTGAAAGCATGACTCTGATATTGACACTATTATGTATGAATTTTGTACTTCGATCGTAGTTCCTTAGAATCACGACATGAAACCCGATGATGTTCCAATTGGTTGTAAAAACAGCATGAAAAGACAGCTTGATTGATAAGGAAATATCCAGAAGGAAAATTGTGATTGCGAAGCAAATTATTTTTTGTGTTTTGCTAGCCAAGCTGCGAGGGAACAATTGATCGGCCGCAGGGTTTGTTCGACTCGGGACAAAGCTTTAGGAATTTTGCTTCTCCGGTTTGACTGATTGAAATTCGACTCCGAGCGTCTATGGTTTAGTCAATTCGTTATATAGGTACATAATTTCTATCTTTAGTTTATGCAGAGTTATCGGCAGGTATCCAAACCTCTTGGCAGAATCGATATCATGTCTGATCGAGTATTTACAACAAAAGTCTAAACTCAGCTGGCTGCATTTATTTAACCAATTTCTTATTATGTCGTAGGCCTCATCAACAGAACATTTTCTAATATTCATAAAGTAAGGAGCCAGGATGCGCCACGTCACAAATTTTCGGTAGTCGTCTAATGGAGTCTTCAATAGTTTATCTATCCATCGGATTGTAGTTGAATTTGTGGTCATGGCGCTCATCCTCTTAGTGTACGTGGATTGCCCAAGCTTTTCATTTATGAGCCACCTTCTGAGATCGCGCAATAGATAATTTATCACGGGTCTGTGATCATCCCATCTTTGTATGATCTTGAATTCTTGCGCGCATTTTGAATTTATGGTCCTTGGGATCCTTACCAAAAATGAATTTATGGATGGCCTATATTGCCGATCTCCTTTCTTATTCGTAAGGAATTCCTCAGCAAATTGTATAAACTTAGTGATGAGATCTTTTCCAGTAGGATCTATAAAGTTTGCAAATACCTCTTCTTCCTCTAGAATAAATCCTGCGACCGGCTGATAAATATGATAACCATTCCCGGTCCCTAATACAGTAGGATGGCCGTGCATTTTGCTTTCGATTTTCTTTAGGACTCTATTCAGAGCTCTATCGAGTTTATCTTTAGACACAAAGTCTTTCAGATCTATATCTATCATTAGAAAACTTGGCGCAGTTCTATTAATGCCATTATATTTGGTAAGCGAAGGATAGACATTGATTCTGCAATCTTCATAGTTTGATTTTCGAAAATATTCGAGTGCTTCTCTTACGTTGAATACCACCTTCTGGTAGCAAAGAGCTTTGGTCATGACCTTCCTCAGAAAAATAGGCGCTTGAAAATGTGATAGGATGAAGAATGAATTTTGTAATATTATCTAACACATAATTCTTATCAATGATTTTTGAGATAATTCCAATTCATATTATTCTGATTTTATACCAATTTTTGATTAAATAATAAACTAGAAACTTTTAAGGAATATTGCCTCTTCTGGGAAAGATCGGTATTGACAGAAGGGGTGAAATCATTTGTCTTTCCATCGTGTTGCCTTCCTAGACCCAGCCATAACAAACAAAGGTTAACTCTATCAGCCCTAAAGTATCACACTATTTAGGCAATGGTAGGAACACATGGCCAAAATGATCATATCGTCTCAGAGCACGTGAATTAGGCTACAACTCATACCAAGAAGTTAGCATAAAGGGTTTGGAACAAGTGAAGAAACACAATAACTATGGAATACCCCCACACATCCCTTGGATTTGGCCTGCTTACTTTTCTCTTTCTTATTATTGGAATAAAAGACTCTGAGGAGAGGTCTGGAGGAGGTAAGATCAAAGCTTTCATTTTATTGCAGATACTCAAATAATCCAAACCCTTTGCCGTTGTTTTATAATAAGTTTCTTGCAGTGCTACATATTCTATTAAGCCATATTGAAGCAGAATTGATATGTGTTCTTTGAACATGGTATGGGTAATATTCGCTTTATTTAATATTTCAGTCTGTTTTACTTCGTTACCATTGGCAACATCTAATATGGATACAATTATATCAATTCTATTCCTATAATAATACTGCATTTTCATCACGACAGTGTTACTGCTAACTACATTATTATCATTTCTGTGGCCAAAATAGTTTAGGTTTGCCATTTTATGGAAAAAAAGTGATAATGGGTAGGTGGGCGAGCATCAGTGAAACCGAACCAAACTCAAAACCACATAGTACATTAGCGATATTACAATAATCTGGCACATCTCTGACAAATTATGAAGCCATTAGACCTGTTTTATTAGTCCTGCCACCTTGGCGAGAACGATCTTCATTTTATTAAATTGCGGAATATCTTGACTATCTACACAACCAAGTATAAAAATCTAGGCACCAGGAATAACGTTTAGTTCTTCTGTTGTGAATTGGTTACCAGCGGGCTTGTGTTCCATATCTTTGGTTTTCTGGTTAGTTATTATACTCTCTCTTAGGTTAGTACTAGCTTCATTGTGTTTATTTCCTAAGGCCAGTGGGGGCCGAGGTCACATAGTTTAATTGCCAATCAGGGCTATAATCAGTCAGTAATATCACGACAGTTTAAGAATATGGTGGTCTGAGGCAAGCCGCATCCGGAGTTTGTATTCAAACTAGTCGCTAGCGTGTTGTAGAGCTATTTCCTTCCAAAGCTCTACAAGCAGAAGCATTATTATACATACAAGCATTGATGAGTTGTTTCATCTGCGAGCTGCCATTCTGTGCAAATACATCGGGTGCAGTAATTGTCGTCATAGCACCCAATGCTGTAATAGCTGCGATGAGCGCAACTGTAATAAATAACGTAGCTTTCATTTGATATTTTTCGTTCCGTTAATGTATATAAATTGTGGTCATATAGAAGATTGAATTGCAGTGACGATATAAGTTTAGTCATCAGATTTGATCTTACCCTATAATGTGATCCATTGATCATTGAAATGGCGCCATTTGTTTTGGCTATGAGTTTGCCTAGCTCTTCACGGTTAACAAGTTGTCTCGGCATCTTTAGACACCGCGCGCATCTTGATGACAGTAGGTAGTTTTTCATCTATTGTCTCATCAAATCTTTATTAGGATACTCTTGACACTCTTCTGATTTTAGTTACTCCATTTAGATCTTTAGTGTATATTAGAAATAAGGCGTTTGTCCGTCTTCCCATGCAACTTCAAATTCCTTGTCAATGTATTCATTAGGAGAATCGTAACCAAAATGCAACATCGTTACAACCCAGGATTCATGAACTGGAATGGACGATGATGATAGTGACAGCGATGAGGGCGCGCATTCTATATATCTAAACAATCTTTCCTCTACACCAGTTAACGCATAAGAAAGTCGCACTAGGCCCTTGAGATCTCCAGTTTATATAAAGAGGAATACTTTTTCTAAAAATAGCTGATTGCTATGAATTATATAAATGAAGATAATAGACAATTTATGGCTAGAGTTAGTATTATTGTGCATATTGCGCTGACATTATTATCTCTTTATCTAATTCTCTTTCTGCCATCATCTGTATACTCACAAAAAGACATTAATGTAGATGATTCATATAAAATAATTAAGAATCTAAGTGACAATACTGGAGATTCTGTTTATGCGCAGATAACATCTTACAAAAACAATGTGTACACTGTCTGGCAAGATAATGTCATAAGCAAAGATCCTCTAAACTATGATATTCTTATGCGGAAAAGTAATGATGAAGGAGCTACTTATAGTGACGTAGTGAATCTAAGTAACAATACTGGGTTTTCTGGACATCCACAGATTGCTGTATCGGGTAACAATGTGTATGTGGTATGGATAGACAATACTTCCGGAAATAGAGAAATATATTTTGTAAGGAGTACTGATGGTGGCGCTACTTATGACAATATAATAAATCTAAGTATGGATACAAAAGATTCTCATAATCAAGAAATTGCTGCATTTGGAGACAATGTATATGTGGTATGGACAGACAGTTCCAAGATCTTATTTAAAGCAAGTACTGATAGAGGAGCTACCTTTAATGACTTACAGATAATCAGCAATGATGTAGGAAAACCATCCTCCTCATATCCTAAGATAGCGGCTAATGATGATAATGTATATGTAGTTTGGGATGTGTATGGTGATGAGCCTAACAACAATTATCTCATCGCAAACAATAATGGTGATGGCATTTTCTTTACTAAAAGTACTGATAATGGCAACTATTTTGGACAAATAATTAGATTAAATCACGATATTAAATATGGGGAATCCCAGATCCATGCTAAAGGAAATAATGTGTATGTGGTATGGAGTTCCTCTGGACCCCATGCCAGCAGCAATATGGAAGACAATTACAATAGAAGTAGTATTTTCTTTACTAAAAGTACTGATTCAGGAAATACCTTTACGAGCCCTACCTCCATAGATCAACAATTTAAGAATCCATCCAATGTGCAGATAGTTGAAGACAAAAATCAAGTATATATTGCAGCACAAGGTATTCCCACTAATAATAATCCTCTAAAAAATGTGGAAATATTCCTAATAAACAGCTCAGTAACTCGAGATAATTTTCAAAAGACAGTAAATATAAGCAATAATAGTGGTGTCTCAGAATGTCCTTCCCTAGCTGCTTCTGGCAATAATCTATACATAACATGAGAGGATAGTACTCCAGGTAATCATGAAATACTTTTTAGCACCAAAACATGGAAGACGATATCCTAGCGATAACGAGCACAAGGATGAGCCCGTGCAGTGAGACGCCTATAACTCAAATCTGCTAATTTAGGTAATGTTTATAATCCGTGGCCCGCACAACTGTAATTGAAGACACATTTTCCAAAATCTTCTCCTAGATCTGATAGAATATCCGATATCTTCCAAAATGTTAAAAAATTGTTAGGTATTAATGGTGTTTTTCATGCCTACTATGGCTGCCGTTACAACAACCGCAGGTTATTTCTTGCTTCAAAAATGGGTTTGATTACTGGAAATCCACCAGTAGTTTATTGGACCTCAGCAGTATTGGTTATTGCTATTACAATGATAGTGCTTGGTCTTGGTATAATACTCCCAACTAATCTCAGAGTTTATTTCGAGCTTAGAAAGAACCAATCTGACATGTCTAGATTTCGGAAGCTAATGAAAGATACGTGAGAATAGTTGCGATACAGGCCGTATTACAGTTTATTATAATTTTTATTATGACAGAATTTGCTACAGGTTTCTCACTTTATATATAGAAAATATGGTGCAAACACTTGTAAACCAACATTTGTAACAGATGAACAGTATTGATTATTCTGAGTCTTGATTATAGCAGAATTCTCATGTTAGCAAATCAGAAAGCTCCTTTAATTGATAAGTATATTCAATCCAATTCAATTTCATGCATCATAATATGTCTCTTTCGTAAATCAAGTCAAATAATGCATCTAATCTAATTCTTGTTTTATTCTTTTAACAAAGTCATCTAATCCGACTGGTTTTGAAATAAAACATCTAATTCTTGCATTCTGATCCAATTCGTGTAGTGATGTTCTCAAATTTTCATTATATATCTCGGATGCTGTCAAAAAACACACTTTAACCTTATCGTCTAACTTTCTTATTTCCCTGCATAATTCTAATCCATCCATCTTTGGCATACGGATATCAAGAATTAGAAGTTCATAAAACCCAGGTTTGAAATTGGACAACGCTAAAGGAGAATCATTAAACACATCAACTACAAACCCAAGATCTTCCAATACTGTTCTAAATAGCGAAGTACTATCAGTCTCATCATCAACAAGTAATATTCTACTTGTTTTATTGTCCTCATCACTGCCCTTCATTCCTTTATCTCTCACCTTTTTCATATTACTTTGCCATTATCACTACTGGATCAAGATCTAGACCAGACAGTAATCAGGCTGAGCGAGTTCGAACAAACAGTCGGCCGAGTTAGAATCCGAATTAGGATAATCCCTATGGCAATCCAATGTAACAACCTAACTGAATGAATCGTAACATCGTGGAGATTTCTACGTAATATATGTTGTATAACATAGTTAAGTCTGGATAATATAGCAGTTTAGGTGTCTCTTTATTTGCGATTCTGGTCGCTGGTACAATCAGCGCAATCAACGATTATGATTGATTGCAAGGTTCCAGCGACCTTTGCTTATAGGTAAGCACGATAGTTCAACTATATAAATTCTATATACTATATAATTCCTAGATCGCAATATACATATTTTTCAACAACGTTTATAAATATCACAAAAAATTATATGAATTAAGGATATGAGATTCAATGAATTCCATTAACATAGTAAAACCATTTCTGCATGAATGTGATTGTCATTTTGCTCTTTGTGACTCATGTTTTTGGTGCGCAAGTTGTTTTTTTCCCAAGACAAGCACTGAAGAGGATGATAATGAAAAAAAATTTATAATCTGTCCATCATGTAAGATCCCACCATCACTCATTCCATTAAACAGGAATGAAAGTTATGTTATCTCAATGAATGCCTCTCGGGGACTCGAAATCCAATTTTCCAAATTAAGATAGTAGATATATTTTTCTTTATCCACTATACCGCACTACGATTTTCAACACCATCACTGATTAGACATATATCCTTAATACTAGGAGATGTACTGATATTTACATAAGATGTTTAAATATGTGACCATGCAAGGAAACAATAAATTGTATTCTAGTGCTCGCTCCTACATCATCAAATAGAACTAATATAGTTATTTGTTATTAATAACTAAATATTCGTAAGACGAAAGTTCAGAAAAGAGGAATATGTCAATAATAACAATATGTTGCATTAATAGTGATACAAATCAGTAAATCCAGTTTAGCTCTCGTAACTAAGCACATTAAATTTCTGTAACATAAATTCTGCAGTCATACTGTTACTTCTTTATATTTTCTACAAGATCTCTGATAATGTACCTATGACAATGATCGCCAGATACAATTGTATCACAGTGACATAGTAATGTTATATCTTTACCATCATTCACCAATTGTTTTAGTTCATGAATTCGCTTTTGTGAATCTACCGATTTCATTTCAATTAGATAACGTCTTTTGTATTCAGTCCAATCAATCTTCTTATCCTTCATGTAATCCTTATGCAGAGTTTTACTTGGGGCTAGTTCCTTCCACCATTCGGTCCAGTTCTCATTAGATTTTGAAAGATATCTTGGTCTATAACGAGCTATTAAAATTCTGAGACCGTCAAAACCTGTCTCTGTTCTATCTTTCAATGATTTAACTTTTAACGCCATTACTATTCTATTTCCTTCCTCTGGATATATCTTTAGTTGTAGGGCATAGAAATCTATCCTAGAAATATTAATCCCTCGATAATTGTGGCAGTCATTTCTAAACTATCTAACTTTTAACAGGATTAATACTGGTAAACAAAAATACAAAGATTACCGCTGTGGTTAGAAAAAATTAAGTGACAATATATGTGATTATATGTATGCCGAACTCAAATATTTACACTATGAAAACTTGTTTTAAAATCGTGAGAAATTTCATCAACGTCTATTGTCTGTTGTGGAAAGTAATGATTATAAGAATTATGTTCCTTTAAAGCATGAAAAGAAATGAGATACTGTGAAAAAATTATGCTAATGTTAATTAATACTTATAATGAGACTTCCGGAGATACAGCTTATCTAGATGCAATGCTGAACTTTTTAGCAAAACAGGACTCTAAACTTAGGCGATCATTGGAACGATATCAAAGAGATCTAGACAAAGGAAAGTTAAGGAAGAAATAATTTTAATGATTGTCGTCAAAAAATTTGTTAATAACCATATAACAATTAGATAGTTACTGACCCACAGAACTGAGTCTGTATTATACTGTTTAACTAGAATTTATAGAGATGTAGTAATTATGAGGGTGTCAATGATATGCCACTATGTTGACCACCGCTCCTTTCAATGTGGCCGGGTTCAGTCAGCAATTATTTGATTGATTAACTAGCCAATAATTATCGAGATGCTATGAATGTACTAATATGAGACTGGCACACTATGTTGATATATCGTAATATGTACTTCTATGTTAAACCCAAAAAGTTATTGCAAGATGCAATTGGATTAATGATCAGTTAATATAATCATATGAAAAGAATAGTAGTCATGATAAGTGCTGGGACAATAACTACAAAATTTGGCAACATAGAATTAGAATTTTATCCTGAGCATGCACCAAAAACTGTTGATAACTTTAAGGAATTGGCAAAAAAGGGATTTTACGATGGTCTGATATTCCATAGAATAGTACCTAAATTCGTTATACAGGGAGGAGATCCTAATACAAGAAATTTAGCTAATAGGGATAAATGGGGTACTGGTGGTCCAGGATGGAATGTAAAAGCTGAATTCAATAAAAATAAACATTCTCGCGGTGTATTGTCCATGGCAAGATCACAAGATCCAAATAGTGCCGGATCTCAATTCTTCATAGTTCTAAAGGACTCTGGTTTTCTAGACGGTCAATACACTGTATTCGGTAAAGTTACATCTGGAATGGATTTTGTAGATAAAATAGAGGCATTAAAAACCGATTCCGCTGATGCACCTATAGATCCAGAAGAAGCGAAGATGACAAAGGTGACTGTTAGAGATTAAAATCTGCTCTGCCAGTATCGCAATCATTTAATTACTTGGTTTCAATCGATAGTCTTCAGAAATGATCTTTTTTCAGACCTCTGAAAATGTGTTGTAAGACTGGGATAGTGTATACTACATCTATTGTTGGGACTTTCAGGTGCCTTTTTCTATAGCAATAAAATAGATATGTATAACTTAGTGTAACTAATAATATTTTGTCAGAATTCTAACAATAAGATATTATGCTAAGCAAGACTTAGTACAATGCGTCTATAATCTATAATTCAAGATGCTAAAAAAGCATTTGAAATTAAGTCTAGTGTATGATTGAAAGCACAATTTCTAATAACAATTCATCTGTATCTCTGCAATGATTCAATGGCGTCTTCGATGAGTAATCGTATTGAATCAATCGAAATCGAATTTGTGTCGTGATTGGATATCAGACTTCTCTGAGCTAGATTTAAACACATTAGTGCCCGTATACCGCAATTATTACTTAATATCTCTCTATTTGTTTCACTAAATCCCTTTTTCATGAAATTCGATTCACTAGGCATAACTCAGTATTACTAATAAATGTTGTTATTTGTAAGAAAGATGCAGTACATCACTATATTTTACTAAGTACTGAGTAGGTAAATCTTTTCCATAATTATGGTCAACACGGTGAAGAGATTTATTAAGTATCACTACGTATTACCTAGTGAGAAGTCTTGCCGATTAAACGCGGTAATAAACTAGTTGAGTTACGTGAAGAAGTAGTCAAAGGGTTGGAAAGAGCCTACCAATTAGGCTTGCGAACAGCACCAGACTTCACCAGTTTTGTTAATGACCTGCTTCTTGATGTCATACGAAGAGAAGAATTTCTTGCGAAGTACAAACCGTTCAGTCATTTG
>DATBGR010000629.1:0-9456 GCA_036557905.1 Nitrososphaeraceae archaeon
AGAGGTTGGAAACAGACAGAATAACATTTCCATCTATTGTACCATCTACAAATTTAACTATTACAGAACCATAATTTTGAAGAGCTAGTTTGAGCTCTTGATAACTATTGTTTTTAGTTGGCTTTAGATTATCTTTGTCTATGATTATATCAAATTGTGCTGTTGTTGCTGCAGGTTCGGTATCTTTCCCAAAAGTAATATCAAAAAATTCATCATATTTGTCTTTTGAAGAAATATACTTTTGCAACTGCGGACCTATCTCTTCTATGTTTTCTGCTATAGCATGGACTACTTCTTCTCTAGTTCTGCTATTCATAGAAATCATTATTCCAGCTGCTATAGAGTTTCGCTCAAAAACATCAGCCCAATCTTCAAGAACCCTTCTAGACTTTGCTGTCAAACTCAACATGAAAAGTAAGGCAATCACAGAAGCAACAGAAAAAACTGTAATTATAGAATCAAATGAAAAAGGAAGGTGTACATGAATCTCTAGCAAATCTAATGTGGATAGAGTTAATAGAGCAATTATTATACCAATTATCACATACGAGTTTTTTTCTATAGAGCGTACTAGTGTTGCAGCCCTATGAGCATATTTTGTAGCTAATACTGGAGATTCTAGGGGTGATGATGACGGTCTCCCATTTTCATTATTATTGCTGCTATTATTATGGTAGTTGCTTCCATTTTCTTTATCCTCATAGTTGTCAGAGTCATTAGCACTCATTGATAAATTTCATAGTGAAACGTTCACTTTCCAAAATATATAAAGCGTAGGGGAATTAAGTTCACCGCTAGGAAAACTAAGTTACTTCTAGCCTATTATAATTGGTTCAAGTATGCGCTCTTATGAAAACAAATAACATGTCAGTCGGTGTATATGATAGTACCGCACATAGTAAGAGCAAATTAATTCATGAGAATGACTTTGCTAAAGCAAGAACTACACGAGCAAATACGTTTCCTGTCGTGGCTGCTGCCGGATATGCTGCTGTGACCTTTGAACCTAATAAGAGCAAGTTAATTCATGAACATGACTTTATTACAATAGGAATTAATAAAGAAAATAGTTCTCTTTTATACTGCATTAATTGCGGCCAATACTACTGTGACCTTTGCGGCAAGGCCTTGTGTTAGAAACATCAATAAGGTGGATTTTACAAATGAAAAAATACAATAACACTAAAACAATAATAGCCGTCTCTAATAAATCAGTAATATTAGTATACGTTATTTCTGCTCTAATGATTTGCAATGGTGCTATATATTTTATTGTTGCTTCTGAGGACTATTCTAAACTTTTTCAATCTGCATCGCCATCTTTGTTTGGAAGTAGTACTACAACTGAAAGTAAGAATGAGGGAGATACAATTGCAACTGTAAATGAAATGATATTTTTTACTGTGGCTGGCATAGCATATACTGCAGCTGGAATATGGATGCTGGAGAACAAGTATTACAGTAAAGTACCTTACATTATAGCTGCCATAGGCTCAATAGCGCTTATTGCATTTTATATATCTACAAGAACAATGAATATTCCCTCTATAGGATTACAAGACGATGTAGGTACAACTGATATACTTTCGAAGGTGATGCAAGCAGCTATAGCTGGTATATCAATATACATTGTAAGATCTTCAACAATAATATGGAGAAGTGCTATAACATCAAGAACACAATCAACAACAGCCTCACCATCAGCAGCAGAAATATTAGAATATGAAGTGCGAAAAATGCAAAAAAGAAGTGAAAACTAGAGGCTATATGGTTAGTAGTAAACCGCGATATGTGGTAATAGACAAGATGGCTGATTTGGAATTGAAACTAACATCAAAGAAGTTTGGTCACAAGTGCAAACTACTGATTTTAAGTTTTGTAAGATATCGGAACATTGCTGACTTTATGTCTCAAATTCATATGTTTCATCAAGCAGATTTGAACTTGATTCAAAAGGATCCTACCTCGTACGTTCATTATTTAGTTACAAAGATATGATGGGAAATGACAACTACACAGCATAATCTGAACCTAACACAACTGCGAATAATTTACACATGTCTTATTTTTAGCAAGCCACATTTTCAGCAGGAATGTTCCTATTTGTTGAGAGATTTGGAAAGTAACCTATCAAGCTATCAATAAAATGATTCAAGATTATGACACTAACGATTGGAAATAGGAATGAATAGAATTTACTCTGTACCTATAGTAACACTGATGTTATTATTGGTAGTTGGAACGTCAGCTGGCAAAACCCTAGCAGAATCAGACCAGCAAAAACTAATAATAATGACTGAGAAGTTGCATAAAATAAATGACCAATTGAAAATATGGGCCTTGAAATTAGACTTGTGTTATAAACTATCTAGTGATTCAAAACTACCAGAGATAAGAAATTGTATACAGAAAGCCATGAACTGGACATATGCACAGAATGCTGCGGCTACTAATATTGGAATTAAGTAACAAAGTAAGTGGTAAAGCACAGCCTAGTTTATGCTGCAAAGATTGCTATTATTGAGTAAAAAGTATAATGCAGCATTAACTATATTTTTGCTTCAATTGTGGCATATTACATATTCCAAATGTAATATTTAATATGAACGAGATAGAATCCAACCAGTACCAATTTCCATATTTTCAACCATTTTAGATAATAAGTGCCAGAATAGTACCGCTTCAAACAAGTATTATATTCTGTTGTTAGATCGGGTCCACCAGGCTCTTACCGCTCACCATTCAATTGGGCCCCGACCTATTCACAGATAATATGAAGTTGCGTCGTCTATGAATCTCTTGTCTTAAAGGGTTGTTGTATTGCCATTTAGGATCAATCGAATTAAACTTTAGTTGTTATTAAAAATCAATGAATATTCTAAGAACTATATATTAAGTGTTGTACTTACACAGATAGGTTACAATATTAATTACCTACATGGGTTACACTTTTCTGCTTAGTTATTTTGTGTGTATTGGATGTAATTAATCTTTGTAGAAACATCTCAGACGGAGTAAGACCGTTTATGCCTCCATGTTCTCTGGTTTCATTGTACGTTTTTACAAACATGTCGTATCTTTGTTTACCATCATCTATGTCTGGTATGTCTTCTAATGCTAGAAATTCATTCTTTACAATCTTGTTGTAGGCTTCTATTTTTCCTTGCATCTGTGGATAAGAATTTGGAATTCGTTTATCTTTGATATGATTATGTACAAGGAAATGTCTGAATATTCTAGATGTAAACTGTTTACCGTTGTCATGCATTATCCTCTTAGGTTTACCATTGACTATTATCCAATCCTCTAATACATCGAGGACGTCTACAGACCTTTTTCTTTCAGACCACTTGCTAGCTACTTTTCTGGAACTATCGTCTAAGCAGCTAATGATATAATTCCTTCGACTAGAATTACTGAGATAGAATGGTCCTAGGATATCCATCTGCAACATATCATTGGGATGCTTCATGGCAAAACGTTTGTACCTTCTTTTTCTATATTGACACTTGAGAATGTTAAGACAATGTCTCTTTAGTATCTTGTAGATAGTTCGAGTGCTTAGCGAGGTTCCACCAACCTTTCTTAATCTAAACTTGATCCTGCTACATCCAAATCTCTTGTTTAGACGTAGATCAAGTATTGTTTCTTCTAGTTCTGATGTTATCTTTCTGTACTTGATATTATGAGGTCTCTTAGATAGATCTGATAATCCCTCTAGTCCTTTCTCTTTGTACCTATTCTTCCACTTATAGTATGTCTTTCTGGATACACCATATCTTGAACAAATAATAGATACGGTATGACCAGTCCATTCTTTTTCATGTATTAGATTAAACCTTCTATTGATTTCTATATGGATACACTTCCTCACAGCAGAAGTGTAACCCATCTGTGTAAGCTAAATTGTCACCTATGTCTGCAAGTACAACAATTAAGTATTACAAATTACAAGTATTTTCATTGCTGTGGGTTGGTGGAACCAGTTACTATTTTATGATTCATACCAAAGTAATTGGATTCTCATAGCACATATCATCTTCCTTATTATATATCAATCAGCCACATTTATATCAAATACGTATACTGAATCACATTATTGTACAATGTGCTAAAACTTGCTTATTAGATTCTTTTACCAAAAAGAATACCGAGGATTTTTCTACTTAACAAGGTTAACTAAGGACTCTATACTTATAGCACAGAGCTCACTAAATGGAAAAGTACAATAATACTAGGACTGTTTTATCTGTATCTAACAAATCTGCAATATTGGTATACATTGTTGCTGCATTAACGATTTCTACTGCCACTATTTACTTTATTGCTGCGTCCCAAGACTACTCTGATCTTTTGCAATCAGTATCTACACTATCTAGCAATAGTAACCATAATAATAATGATGGAAACAAGGATGATGCAGCAGATGCCGTCTCAACCACAAATGAAATGATATTTTTCATTATAGTTGGTATAATATACATTGCAGCTGGAATATGGATGTTGGAGAACAAATACTATAGCAAAATACCCTATGTCATAGCTGCTGTAGGCTCAATAGCACTCATTGCATTCTATATCGCAACAAGAACGATAAACATTCCTACCATAGGAATACAAGATGATGTAGGTACTATAGATATTCTTTCCAAAGCACTGCAAGCTGCTATAGCTGGCTTATCGATTTACATAGTCAGAACGTCAACAATAGTATGGAGGAGTGTTACAACATCAAGAGCAGCAGCACCATCATCTCCTGCTGAAATGCTAGAACATGAAATGCAAAAAATCCGAAGGGACCAAATCTAGTGTATTCTGCAATATCTGCCTATGCGACACAAATGTATTAAGAACTGAAATGATAAAAACGGTTAGTATATGTGTATTCCTAGCTGGGATTATATTGATATTAATACAGTCTAATAGTAATAATATCGGTTTAGCATCACAGAATTCTATAACGTCGGATTTTTTCACTTACGTCAATTCTACTTTTGGAATAAAGATGCAGATTTCCTCTGATTGGGATCTACAAGAGGTTGAGAATAGGTTGAATGGGCCCATAATAACAATTATCCGTCTAACTCCGGCGTTTGATATTCATAAATCATTTGATACAGATCCAAGTGATGGTAGTACTTATATAGATATTAATTTGCAAAAGAACATTCAAAACCTGTCTTTGGATACTCTGATGAAGAATAACATAAACACTATCAGGAATGACAATAATACTTCAGATTTTAAATTACTATACTCAACAACCGATGCCACTCTTGCAGGACGAAAGGCCTACACAATGGTTTACACTAGCACATACAGCGGACTAAAAACCATCACTATGAATAGTGAAGCCCTTTGCGGAAATAGGATTTATTCTGCTACGTTTAATGCTGAACCATCGAGTTATGCAGAACTTGCGCAGACAGCGAAAATAATGTTCGGATCACTTAGACTAACCACAATTGCCGCGTCATGACTTAGGTAATTTACAAGATTGTCAATCAACCATGTCATAATTGCAGCTTCACAGTCGTATTTGCAGACTATTGAAGTAAAAAATAAAAAACTATCTGGAGATATTTAATTGAGCCACGTCATAAACAATTCCTGTATGTGTCCGTAAGCAATTTTGTGGTGTTATTTGACATAGTAAAGTGAAGATACAAACCTAAACATGACAGATTTATCAGTTATTGTAAATTCAGATCCCAACATCTTTTCAAGTATGTATCGATAGAGACCTTTTATTAAAAACGAAAACTTCTGCCCATATCATGCTGAATAATAAAGCTGTGTACGCCATTGTTCATTTCATGTTTATAAGGTATAGAAGACACACTCGCGACCAGTTTTCTAGGATGTTTAGGAATGATAGAAGAGTAAATTCTCCTCTAAAAAAGAGTTCTACATCTACAAGGGATCGGCTTTATTCTTCTGCTTAGTGCAATTGCTACTTCGCTGATTATAATAACTACCTATCCGCCGTGGGGAGTTATATCAGTAACATTCATGATAACAGGCTCATATTTGATAATAGTTGGATTGGATTCTGCAGCATTCTACATAGCAACAGATTCCTCGTTGCGAGGTATAATTACAAGATCGCCTCGACACGAGTATGATTTTCTAAAGTCAATTGGCTGTACTGATCCAGAGCATATTGTGACCGACAAGGTATCAGCCTCATCATCTACAATCAAGATTTTCTTCATTTTAAGCATAGTTAATCAGTTCCAAAGTCGAATAACTACCGATTATCCTTGATGAATTATCTATAAAAAGTCTAGGATTCTTGTGAGGTACAGTGCAATCTTATTATTGCAGTTTGCAAAGAATCTCTATTCTGCAAGTGATATTAGAACAGTATTTTTTGAGTATTATTGTCTAAAAGTCCTTCCTTCTGCTCCGAGCAGGATATCACCTACACCGCAATATAACAAAATAGGCAATTACCTAATAAACTCTACACGCAGTGATCTAATCGTATTGCATTTTGAACTGATATAGTTATCATCATTATCATCATTATCATTATTGTACCAACTTAGTCCAAACGTAAATCTGGCCTTTAGCGAATCTCCCTTTTCAAAAGATATGAGTGCATTAACAACTTTCATATGGAAGCAACTGCTACAGGTATTTTTGTTCTCATGATTATAAATATCGTCTACAGTAGACCTATTTTTTATATTTGATATACTTTCGATTATAATATGATATTGCAGATCATCATTGGCCATGATCACAATTCTTAAAAAAGACTCAATATTCTGTCTGCCGCTTATCCCTCCTCTTAATTTGCTGAATGGTTCATAAATTATTGCATCAGGAGAAAACAGCTTCATTAGGCTTTCGATGTCTTTATTTTTGATGAGTTCAAAGTATTCAAACACTATATCTTTATCGTTATCGTATAGCAGCTTTCTGTCCTTCCTTATTATACTACTATTAGTCTTCAAAATTACTACTATATTATAGGTTGTACTAATTAACTGGTAAGAATGCAGTGCGGTTCACTTTTTGTTGTTTGTCCAATGTTATTATGTACAAATGAAAACTTTATTTTAGCTGGCCAAATTTCAAAGAATGCAGTTGGATAAAGAATATCATTATGATCAAGAACCATAATGATATATTGTTAGTGTCTGTCTGCATTGCATTGCAGTGAAGTCCTAGATTACAAATACTGGCTTATAGCCAGTAATTCATCATGGGCAGTAATATTGCTTTCGAGTCCACATCCGTATCTAATATTATGATTACAAATGTAAAAACAGCAAAGAAAACTCAGAGTATCCAAGAAGTTTGTACAATGATGAGTGAAAATAAGATTGGGAGTATTGTTATTTTAAATAACTCTAATATTAAAGACAATATACCAATAGGCATTGTTACCAAAGGAGATGTTGTACGTGCCGTATCTGAACAAGCTAAACTGTTTTCAATAGACTCATATGTGCGGGAAATAATGAGCAGTCCTTTAATTACAATAAATTCAAACAGCTCAATAAGAAATGCCATAGAAACTATGCAGCAAGAAGATATTCGTAGACTTCCTATTGTTGATAGTGAAACTAAAATTTTGGGTATAATCACAAATAATGACTTATTTAGAGCAATACTAAAGAATCAGATCCTTGTCTCTTCTATTGTACACGATCAAACATTGGTAGGCTACAACCAATCACTATATGGCAAGCTTACAGATTGTTGGCTTAGTAATATATACTCAGATCGTCATGATGAATTTCTTATGACGGGTAAGTATTGTACAGACTATGAAAGTGATAGGTTTCTATGAGCCCTTCGGATCTGGCAGGTATTCCAATCACAGATGCAGCAGCACATATTTTTAGACGACCGTGTCTATTCTTCAATCCAACAGATAAACTGTTACAAATAGCTACATTTCTTGCTATAGGTCCTCAGATCTATGCAGATGGACTGGTAGTAATCGACGATAAAAAGAAGCCTATAGGCAGAATTGACAGCAAACATATCATCTCTAATATTATGGATATAGGATATCCAGAGTGGCTAGAGTTAACTGCATTACAGATAATGGATGATTATACTGGAAGTCTAGATAAGAATTCACCTTTAAGAAAAGTAATAGAGATTTTCGACAAAACAAAATTTGCTTTTGTTCCTATAACAACAAATAAAAGTAGTGACAAAATTGGTAGTACTCCAAATTCGACAGCAAAACCAGAGGAGGAGCAACAGGTAGTAATTGCGTCAATTTCCATAAGGGATATTCTACCAATAATAGCAAAAATGAATATTGATAGACCAATAAAAGATCTATCTTGCCCGTTAATATCAGTAGACAAAAATAGTAGTATTAGTTATGCAATAGACCGTATGATCAAACATGGTATACGAAATATTGGTATCAGTGAGGATAATGATGATGAGGATAACGACAGTAAAATTAGCAATCATAATCACCACGATAGAAAAACTAAACTACTTCGCATTATAAATGATAGAAAAATACTAGAATTTCTATTAAGCCATAATGGACGAAGTATTATGCATACAAATGGTATTGATGGTTTAGCAGATATTGACATTATCAATCATTTGGATATGCTATCTATAAAGAAGGTAAAATGTGCTACAACGACAAGCAAGGCAGCAGAACTTTTAATGGATATACGCAACCCTTGTTTGATTTTAGAAGGTAAAGAATATGGTAGTGTTGAGGATTATTCTATAGTAACGCCCTGGGATATACTTATGAAAACAGTGATGTTAGATCATATTCTTTCTAGCTAAGTATCGAACCTAATAATATGACAGTGAATTATATAATTGGGTATGTTCTATTGTATGTAATTAAAAATAATACATGCACCAGTTTGCTTAGTTTATCAATTGTTACAAATCAAGACAATCTTACCTTAAACTGAGCCGCCGGCCAGTAGTTCATGAGCCTTTGCAGCCTCATTCAGAGGCTTTTTCGCTGATCTAAACAAGCCCGGCGACAACCTTCTCTAATTATACATGCAGTAGTTGCTAAAGCAGGAGTCAAATCATCGAGTGTGGTTCAATCAAGTGAGCAATTCAGTCATCACGAATTAGAACTCAATTACGCCCTTCACTATACCAGAGCATCTGTTTAGACAATAAAATCATTATCTTATTTGACGAAATGAGCAAATTAATAGATAAAGTCGAGGTAATAGTTAAGAATGATGTGTGAGTCTAAGATGACAAGTACCCAACATCCAACGGTATGTAAACGGTCCTGATAATAGCCTTAGGTTTCGTGAACATCTTTTGTGTTGTGTATATATGCAAGAGGATATCGAAATTAAGGACCGGGGCGAATTGATGAATTGCACTACATTGCTCAAAATGACACTGTACACGAAAAAGATTTGTGTTACCTATTTGTGGTAAGTGGCCTGGATTAGGATTGGAGCACGAATAATATGACTACTAATA